>JAQVHS010000002.1:37700-227169 GCA_028696075.1 Candidatus Gastranaerophilales bacterium | reverse complement strand
CTGAAATAATGGTGGAGAATTACAGGCAAGAATACAATCACATAAGACCTCATAGCTCTTTGAACTATCAGCCACCTGCCCCTAAAATACTAACTTCTAACTTGGTACAAAAATTGGGGGCTTGACAACGTTCAATTAATTCTTGAATAGGTGAACTTGAATACGATAAGAATACGCAACTAGCACTGTTGCTAGTTGCGATTTTTTTATGAAATTTTTCATTATTCCATCACTACATAATGTCACAATTGTCCAATTTTTTTGATATTTTTTTATTTGAAAATATTGCAGTTTTTTGTCCGTTTGAACAACAAACTCAAAGCCGTCATTGATTTCACCTGGCTTTTCAAAATAAATCGATGAATTATCAGGATAATTTAATAACATATTGCAAAGAACATTTGTAGTCCAATATGTTTCGTAATTATTCCCTGATTTATCTGCTGAACCACCCTTTAATGACAAAATACTATCTCCTTTTTTTATAATTATATCCTAAATATTATCTGATAATTCCCTGTTCAATAATTTAGGGAATTTGGCTAAAAAGGCTCGTCAAGCCTGTACTAAATCAGCTACAATTATATGTATTCCTTGTAAAAGTTGAAAAATTCCCGGTAAAATGGCAGTTATCAGGGAAACTCTTTCAAATAAATACAACATGAGTGAAGGAATAAAATCCTTGCCCGAAGAGAGTTTGGCTGGTAAAACTATGCTCTCCATTTTGCTTTAATTTATCATCTTTTACGTCATCCTAAACGACAAAAGAAATTTTTGATTGCATAGTTTGACGAATGCAGATGGTTAGATTCATTTAGGCGAATTTACAATGTGCCTGTACCTCTGCATATATCAATGTTCAACTATTTTTTATAACATTTTCAAGGATAACTGCATGATTAATTTTAGGGTCTTTCGCTGCATAAACCAAAGTCACATTTTCATTCTTTAGCATATCTTTAATTTGTTCAATGGTTGTTTTGCTGTATTTTAATTCATTAATATAATCTTTTGAAAATTCTTGAAAGCGTTCGGGCTTATGTCCGAACCAGGTACGCAATTGCGGACTTGGTGCTATATCTTTAAACCAATAGTCCAGATGAGCGTCTTCTTTTCTTACACCTCTTGGCCATAATCTGTCAACTAAAATTCTAATGCCATCAGAAGAAGACGGATTTTCATAAATTCTTTTTATTTGTAGTTTTTTCAATTGATTTCCTTTTTTATATTATACTTGTAAATATCCCATAAAGGGAATTGCCCGATATATTAAGATTAAAGTAAAATAAGCAAAGGCGGCTAAATGACAACTAACTGCATAAACGAAAACGAACAGATTTTTATAGGGAAAACAGCAGAGTTTGTTAAAAATAAACTCTGCGGCGAAGCTACCGGGCATGATTGGTGGCACGCATATCGAGTTTGGCAAAATGCAAAACACATCCTTAAATCAGAAGAATCTGCCGATGTTCTAACCGTAGAGCTTGCTGCTCTTTTGCATGATATTTCAGACTGGAAATTCAACAACGGCGATGATTCTGTAGGACCAAAAATCGCAAAAGATTTTTTGATGTCTATATCGGTTGATGAGAAAACAGCACAACATGTGAGTGATATTATTGCAACACTATCGTTTAAAGGTGCAAATGTCAAAACTCCCATGAAAACAATAGAGGGTGAAATTGTCCAAGATTCAGACAGGCTTGATGCAATAGGGGCTATCGGCATAGCAAGGTCTTTTGCATACGGAGCTTTTGCAGAGCAAGAAATGTACAATCCCGAGATAAAACCCAACCTGCACAGCAGCTACGAGGAATACAAAAATGCAAAAGGTACTACCGTCAACCATTTTTATGAAAAATTGCTTTTGCTCTCGGAACGAATGAATACACAAAGCGCCAAAAACATTGCCCAAAAAAGACACGAATTTATGCAAAACTATCTTGAAGAGTTCTTCAATGAGTGGAACGGCAAATCATAAATTTTTTAAAAAAATTAATTGTATCCGGTAGCAAAAAATTTTTCAGCGGTTATTATATAACCGAGGAAATAGAATGAAAGTTACCAATACAGGCAATCAATATAACAAAAATATCAATTTCGGATGGATGATAAAAAACCACAGGGAAAACCTACCTGAATTGATTTATAAGGACGCCGCTTTGCTTTCAAAAGAAAGTTAATACCTTAGCGCTTATAATCATTTAGCGAATGAAAATTTTCTAAAACCCGTTTAATATACTCTATGCAATTAAACAGGGAGAATATTATGTCTAAAACCTCTATAGAAATAATTAAAAAGGCAGGCATCGACGTTGATAATCTGGTACAGCTGCTTGTAAAAAATGCGGCGGCAGAATTAACAACGTACTATTACTATACAATCTTAAGAGCAAACCTTACGGGAGTTGAAGCCGAAAGTTTAAAAGAAATTACAGAGACCGCAAGGCTTGAAGACAAAAACCACTTTGAGGCGCTGGTACCCAGAATTTATGAGCTTGGCGGCAAACTGCCTGATTCAATGGTTGAATTTCATAATATTTCAGCCTGCCCGCCTGCTTCGCTGCCTGAAAACCCAAATACCGAATCCATTCTTAAGGTACTGCTGGAAGCAGAGATATGCGCTGTTTATAACTATAATCATATTTGTAATCTTACAGCAGGAAAAGACCATCGTACTTATGATTTATCTCAGGCAATCCTGAACGAAGAATTGGAGCATGAAGCGTGGTTTTCTGAAATGACAGGGGAAGGACCTTCCGGGCATTTTATGCGCATAGGCGAAACATCACCGTTTGTATCGAAATTTTTAAAGTAATTTTTTATGATTCTTTTAAGTGTTTAATGTGGTGATACAAATATATTCCAAAAATAATGGCGCATATCAAAACAATCAAAATATCAAACTGGTGCCATATAGCCTTGAAAGCCTCAATATTTTCACCAAACTTAATCCCGACATAAACAAGGAAATAACTCCAAATCAAAGAACCTAAAAACGTATAGAAAAGGAAAAGCGGAAGATTTACCTTCAAAATCCCTGCGGGCAAAGAAATAAATGTCCTTACCACAGGCAGCATTCTGCAAATGAAAAAAGCCATTTCTCCCCATTTTTCAGCCCATTTATCGGCTGTTTCAATATCTTTTTTGCTTATTAAAAACCATTTGCCATGTTTCTCAATAAAAGGTCTTCCACCAAAATACCCCAAATAATACGAAGGAATAGAACCTACAACACAGCCTATAGCACCCGCAAATGCCGCCATATGGATGCTCATAACGCCTTTTGAAACCAAGTATCCGGCAAAAGGTAAAATAGCCTCACTCGGAAGAGGGATGTTACAAGACTCAATTGCCATCAATAGCACTATACCAAGCGGTCCCATCTGTGTAATAACTTCTTCTATCCAAGCAATAATTGGAATTAATATTGTATCAAGCATATATCGTACTCTCTCACTAAGCTATTCCAGGTAATCATAACCCAAATATAATAATATTGAAAGCCTGATAACCTGTTCTTTTCTAAACTTTAAAGAGCGCCATTTCAAAAGAGCTTAAGACTATTGTTTATTTACTTTAACATACACGTCAGAAACGGTATATGCAGTTTTTGTTATGCCTGCAGGTACCTGTGCATCATCACCTTTCATCAACAGAAATAAGGGACAAATTAAAACGCTTAATACTACCGAAATTACCATTTTATCTTCAGGTTTGGCTTATATAGATGATGAAAGAGGAACATAAGTTCCATCTATAGCTCTGGTATGAAAATCAGTTATTGTAACAGTACCCGATTTGCCAATCATTCCTTTAGAACTCGAAAATTCAATTGTTGCAGCTACATTAGACCCTGCAGAAATTACTACGTATCCTTCCGGTGATTTTACATCCGATAACACCGAAAAATCAACTGTTGTTCCATCAACAACATCTTTGGTTGTAATGGTTTGATTATTTCTAATCAGAATCGGGGTATGACCGGGAAGTTTTACCTATCCTGATGTTGCAGAAGATAACTTCATAGAAGGATAAGTATAAGATGCAGTAATATTTTCAGTGTTTTTTAAGAAATCATATAAATTCTGATTACTTGTTTTTGGGGCTTCTGCAGATATAGGCGCCGCCAGTAAAGATAAAAACGAAACAACTAAGAAACTTGAAATAAACTTTTTAACTTGCATTCTTCCACTCCTTTTTATACTCAAATAAATAATTAACAACGGCAATAAATAAAAAGCCCATTATTATCCCGACTAAAAATCTTATACTGTTGCCTGTATTTATTTTTAACATAAAATTTAGAACTATGTCTATAGCCGCAACCACAAACATAATATAAAACGAACGAACATTGAGATGAAAGTTCTTCCATAATGAAAGAAAAGCGGATAGTACAACGCCTATATAAAAACCATAACATCTGCAACATAACGCTAAAGGATAGCCTAATATCCAAAAAGATCTGTCAGGCTGCTGATGACAGGCACTCATATATAATCCGGTTAAAAACGCGGAATAATCATATAACTTCAAATAAGCAAAAACGGGGGATAGAGTACTTCCTGCCACAAAAAACAGACTATAAAAAATAAAAAACAAAATAATAATACTCTTGATAATATTTTTCATTGCTTCTATTACCATTCTCACGTTTGCTTTTATTGAGAAATTATACAACTATTATGCTTATACTGCAAAGTAGAATTTTTATGTTGTTTATCCTCTAAGATAATACTTTATACCTTAAAAAGCGCCATTTTAAAAGGGCTTAAAGCTAAAAGCTCATGCGGTTCATGTTTTGGCATCAGGATTATTTCGCCTTCTTTTAAAATAAACTCTTCGCCTGAAATAACTATCCTGACATCGCCTTCCACTACCTGAACAACAGCATCTACAGGTGCAGTATGAGCAGCGATAGACTGCCCTGCATCAAATGCAAATAATGTTAAAGAACTATTAGAGTTTGTCGTAATTGTTTTACTTACAATTGAATTTTTCTGAACTTCAATTGATGTTTTAAGGTTGATAATTTGTTTTGCAAAATTTGTCATAATACATCTCCTTTCTTAAGAGAAAGGGGGGAATAAGTCCCCCCGCATTAACCTAGGATAGCTTTCAAGTCTTCGTGGGGAGTTGAAATAGGTTTAATTTTAAACTTTTCTACAAGAATATTTAAAACATTCGGCGATACAAACGCAGGAAGCGTAGGTCCAAGCCTTATATCTTCAATACCCAAATAAAGCAATGTAAGCAAGATACAAACAGCCTTTTGCTCATACCATGACAATACAAGCGATAACGGCAGCTCATTCACGCCGCAATTGAATGCTTTTGCGAGTTCAACTGCAACTTTAATTGCACTGTAAGCATCGTTGCATTGTCCCATATCAAGCAGCCTTGGTATCCCGCCGATATCACCTAAATCAAGGTCGTTAAACCTGAACTTACCGCAAGCTAAAGTCAATACAAAAGTATCCGCCGGCGTTTGTTTTACGAAATCGGTGTAGTAATTTCTGCCCGGTTTTGCGCCGTCGCAGCCGCCGACCAGGAATATATGTTTCAATGCACCTGCTTTAACTGCATCTATTACTTTATCGGCAACCGATAGTACGGTATTGTGTCCAAACCCTACAGTCAATACATCTCCACCATTGATACCGGTCATTTTTTTATCTTCGCTGTATCCGCCAAGCTCAAGCGCCTTATTAATAACAGCGCTAAAGTCCCTATCAGCACCTATATGGGTACATTGCGGATACTGAACAACAGAAGTGGTAAATACCCTGTCTTTATAACTGTCTCTTACGGGCATTATGCAGTTAGTCGTAAACAAAATTGCCGCAGGAAGGTTATCAAATTCTTTCTGCTGATTTTGCCAGGCAGTACCGAAATTACCCTTTAGGTGAGAATATTTTTTCAACTCAGGATAAGCATGGCAAGGGAGCATTTCACCATGGGTATAGATATTTACACCCTTGTCCTTTGACTGCTCAAGCAAAAGTGCCAAATCATGCAAATCATGCCCTGTTACAACTATAAAAGGTCCTTTTTCAATATTAGTCGTAACTTTTGTCGGAACCGGATTACCGTAAGTTTCCGTGTTTGCTTTATCCAAAAGTTCCATACATTCAAGATTGATTTTACCTGTCTTTAAAACAAGACCTAACAATGCTTCTATGCTTAAATCTTTGGAAATTGACCTTAAAGCTTCGTAGAAGAAATCATCCACGCTATCGCTTTTATATCCCAAAATTCTTGCATGATGAGCATATGCAGCAATACCTTTCAGCCCAAACAGAATAAGCGATTTAAGGCTTCTGACATCTTCACTGCAATCCCATACCGATTGAATATCAAATTCTTTATAGCCGAACTTTTCAATATTTTTGTTTGTTAGTTCCT
This sequence comes from Candidatus Gastranaerophilales bacterium, assembly GCA_028696075.1. Taxonomy (NCBI): domain Bacteria; kingdom Bacillati; phylum Candidatus Melainabacteria; order Candidatus Gastranaerophilales; species Candidatus Gastranaerophilales bacterium. Next base: position 220,761 of record JAQVHS010000002.1, on the reverse strand, counting down.
GTATTGATTGTCCGTCAAAATTTACGTTTGTAATTGTAGTAAATAATCCGTCAATCAATATCTCCGTATTTTCTTCAGATTTATCAGCTACATTAGCAAGCTTAATCAATGAGCTTGTAAGCTCGTCCTGCAAGTTTGCAACTTCTGCAGATTTGCCGCAAACACCGCCTTTCGTACATCCTGTAGAACCTGCCGTCTGTTCGCATTGAAAACAAAACATTTTATCCATCTTTTAACGTCTCCTTATCTTTTCATATCCATTATAAGTTGCTATAATAAGAAAGTCTGTTGCACATGCAACCAATTTTGAAAGATAATTGAATGAATATTTTTGACGGCATAGATGAAAAAGACTTTGAGGCACTTACCTGCTGTATTCAGGCTGTAAAAAAAGCATACAAAAAAGATGAAATTATTTTTAATGCAGGTGATAAAATAACCTCAGTCTGCTATGTTGCAGAAGGCAAAGTACAGCTTGTAAAAGACGGTTATGACGGAAATAAAATAATTATTACCAATACCGTAAAAGGTGAAACTTTCGCTGAGGCATTTATTTTTGCAGAAAAAGAAAAAAGCAGTATTTGTGCTATTGCAATGGAAGATACACAAATTTTGTTTCTTAACTGCAAAAAAATATTATCAATTTGTTCAAACTCTTGCAGGTTTCATAAGACGCTTCTTGAAAATATTGTCAAAATCATTGCGACCAGAAATATTTTGCTGCAAGAGCGCATAGAGCTTCTTTCAAAGAAAACTTTGAGGGATCGGATTTTATATATGTTATTCAAAGAAAAAACCAAACACAAAACAAATATATTTGAAATAACCTATTCAAGGGAACAAATGGCAGAATACATAGGTGCTGACAGAAGCGCTCTTTCAAGAGAGTTATCCAAAATGAAACAGGAAAAAATCCTTGATTACCACAAAAATTCTTTCAAATTATATTAATTTGTTTCGGCTATTAAATTATCTTTGTAAAAATATGTAAATTATTTAATTTTTAGGTCAAATTTTTATATTCACCTCTTTAGAATTAATATACTAGTAAATATCAGGTTGAAAATGAATATTCTCTCTGTTAATTCCGTATCATGCAACAGGATAATAAAATTACATAGCGGCGAAAAAACAAATAAAACTTTATATAATTCGCTTGATAAAGATGTTTTTGTAAAAAATACTTTGAACAATAATATATCTTTTAACGGTATTATTCCCCAACAAGAATTGTTAAATGTAAGCAGAAGAGCTTTAAACTTCGCCAAAAAATCCAACAGCTCTGAAAAAATAGAACTTCTTGCAGAAAAATTTTTTGACAGAATTATTAAAATTTTAAACAAAACTACTGCTAATTCGCCTGAAGAACAAAACTTACTGAGAATATTCAGGCATGAACTGGTAAATAGCACCTATTCTAGATTAATGATAGGTACTAACACCATGTTCAGAAGTGAAATGGCACATTTAAATAATTTACAATATTTAATGTATCAAAAAGGGCAATTTGGCGATGTAGTCAAGAAAATAGTTGATATGAGCGCCCATTGGAGCAAAATAGAAAAATGGGGTGAAAACCCGTTGGAGCCTGCAACTATGGACGATTTCAAACAAGCAATTCACACCGCTATCAGTTTATTAAAAGAGAAATCTAATAATATTACCATCCTGAATGAAAATATAATAATAAATAAAAAAGTAAAAAAGCCTTTTGATACATACAATAAAGTATCCCAAATAGTGTTAAATGCCGTAAAGTATGGCGAAAATAAACCAATTACAATTAAATACGGGCAACAACTTTTTAAAGGAAAACCTTTAAACTTCATAAGCGTTATCAACGAAGGTACGCATCCTATAGCTAATGCTGAAATCGACAAAATACTCTCAGGCACCGGCTATAGAGCAAGTCATACGAGAGATACCATAAAAGGTACGGGGCTTGGCTTTACCGAAGTAATAAAAGCCCTTAAATCAGAAGGACTGGAAGATTGGATTCCTAATCTTATAGAAAAAAACAGGTCATCAGGCGTAAAAGTAACTATACCTCTCAATATTGCTGATTAAAATAAAAACTTGCCTTAATTTAAAAAAAATGATATTCTTAATAAGAATAATTCTTAATAAGGGTATAGTTTGGAAAAGAAAATTTTACAATTAAAAAAAGCATGCAAAGAAAATTCTTTAAGATATACTACCCAAAGAGAAAAAATTTTCCTTGCGGTTGCAAATTCTTGTTCACATCCTGATGTGGAGCAGGTATTTAATACCGTAAAGCAAGAAGTGGGGGATATATCCATGGATACGATTTACAGAAATCTTCAAACGCTTGAAAATCTGAAATTAATTTTCAGGGTAGACCATCAAATCCCAAAAGCAAGATTTGATGCCGACATGACCAACCATTGTCATTTTATATGTACCAAGTGCGGTGAAATCTATGATATTTTTTATAAAGAAAAGACTTCTATCCCCGAAAATGCAAAAGAATTCGGAGCAATTAAACACGTTAATTTACAGGTAAAAGGGATATGCAACAAATGCATATCAGAGATGAAAAAGGAGAAAAATGATGGAACTAAAAGGCAGCAAAACTGAAAAAAATCTTATGGAAGCATTTGCAGGTGAATCACAAGCAAGAAATAAGTACACTTATTTCGCTTCACAAGCCAGAAATGAAGGCTATGTACAAATTTCCAAGATATTTGAAGAAACTGCAAACAATGAAAAAGAACACGCAAAAATATGGTTTAAGCTTTTACACGGCGGGAAAGTAGGAGAAAATACTCTTGAAAACCTTAAAGATGCAGCAGAAGGCGAAAATTACGAGTGGACAAGCATGTATGCTAATTTTGCGAAAGAGGCCAAGGAAGAAGGCTTTAGTGATATAGCTGTTTTATTTGAAAAAGTAGCTGCAATCGAAAAAACTCATGAGGAAAGATACCAAAAGCTCTATGATAACATAACAGCAGGCAAAGTATTTGAAAAAGATGCAGTTGTTGTTTGGGAATGCTTAAATTGCGGATTTAAAATCGAAAATGAAAAAGCGCTGGAAAAATGTCCTGTATGTGCGCACCCAAAAGCATTTTTTGCCCTTACAGCAACAAATTACTAATACTTCCACTTACATTCCTAGGGGAACAATCGTTCCCTATTTTTTTTGTTTTTCAATATATCACCCCTTCACTTCTTATCCGCCTTTTTCCCTCTATTATGTCCGATTGGGTAATAAAATTTTGACGTCTTCGTTTTAATCTGATAATGAAGTTAACAGAGAGAAAGCTTATGGATTTATCAAAAAATATTTTAATAGTAGTATCAAACGTTTCAGAACTTGCAGCAAATCACCCCACGGGCATATGGCTCGAAGAATTTGCCGTTCCGTACCTTGGCTTTAAAAAAGCTGATTATGACGTTACCGTTGCAAGTCCTGAAGGCGGGTTAGCACCTATAGATGAGGCAAGTATTGCGGAAAATACGCCTGAAGAGTGGAAGGAGTTAAAAGAAATACTTGAAAACACAAAAAAACTTGATGAAGTAGATTATGAAAATTTTGCCGTTATATTTATACCGGGCGGACACGGACCTTTGATAGACTTAGCCAATAACAATAAACTGGCGGAAATCGTAAACCATTTTTATATAAATAACAAGATAATAAGTGCAATTTGCCATGGGATAGCAGGACTGCTCGGAGCTAAAAAAACAAACGGAGATGCGTTTGTAAAAGGGAAAAAATTAACCGCACTAACCAATGAAGAAGAAAAATTAAGCAAAAAACATGATATAGTGCCGTTTTTGCTTGAAGACAGGCTGAAAGAACTTGGCGCAAATTTTGAAACAGCAAACCCATGGACATCTCATGTGATAATAGATGACAACCTGATAACAGGACAAAACCCGCAATCAAGCGAGCTTTTAACAGAAAGCATACTAATAACGCTTGAGGAATTAGAGTGATTTTTCAATATCTAACAGGCGTTGCTTTAACTCTAAACCAAAAGCAAAACCGACAAGAGCCCCGTTTGAACCTATAACACGGTGGCAAGGAATTATTAGAGGGATGGGATTTTTATTATTAGCACTACCCACTGCACGGGCAGCCTTTTCGTTGCCTGTTTTTGCTGCCAATTCTTTATAAGTAACGGTACTGCCATAAGGAATAGCCCTAAGTGCTTTCCACACCTTGTTTTGAAATTCACTGCCCTTTGGTTTTAACGGCAGGTCAAACGTTTTTCTTTCTTTGTTAAAATATTCCGTTAACTGGCAAGCCGCTCTTTTTAAAACCTCGGTTTCTCTTATATTGCACCCAAAGGTATCAATATTGTCCTCCATAAACAGATTGGTTATAAATCCGTGTTCTTCTGCTATAGCAACTTTGCCTATAGGAGTTGAATAATAAAATAACTTCTTCATAAACTAAACCTTTACTTTTTCTAAATTATCGTAAGCTTTTTTAACTGCCTGAATGTCCTGCCACATAAGCCACTTGGGGCTGCCTTTTTCTCTTGAATCATTGCGAAGCAAATAAGACGGGTGGAAAATAGGAATCATCTTAGAGCCATAAGGTCCGTCAAAACATTGCCCCCGAAGTTTTGTAATGCCTGTGGTTGTATTAAGCATTGATTCAAGCGCAACTTTGCCGCAAATCAGTATAATCTGAGGCTTTAAAATTTCAATCTGAGCATCAAGATATTCTCTGCAAGCCGCTTTTTCATCAGGAAGCGGATTCCTGTTATCAGGCGGACGACACTTGATGGTATTGCAGATATAAACGTTTTCTTTTCTTGATAACCCGACGGATTCAAAGATTTTATCCAAAAGCTGACCGGCTTTGCCCACAAAAGGCAACCCCTGCTTATCCTCATAAAATCCCGGGGCTTCGCCTATGAGCATTAATTTATGGTTTGGTTTGCCGTCAGAAAAAACCGTATTTGTGCGTGTTTGACTTAATGCACACTTTTGGCAGTTTTCGCATTTATGTTTAACTTCTTGTAATTGTTTTGTTATATTATTCATAATCACCTACATTGCCGATGTAAAAGCATTATTCATGCGGATATAAAGAGATGCGCTTATTTTCGCTATTACAATACCGATAAGCAATATGATCAGAGGCTCTAATGTCTTAGTCAGTACATTGATGTACGTATCCACCTGTGTATCTATATCCGCAATTATGGTATCAAAAGTTTTGTGCAATTCCCCTGTTTCTTCCCCTGCCGCAATCAAAGAGATATATTCAGAGGGGATAACATCTATATTAATAAACGCTTGCGTAAGAGTGGAGCCGTTTAAGATATAACCGGACAACTTATTCAACTGCCCTTTCATCTCCGGCTGTTCCATCGTTGAAGCAGCCAACTCACAAGCTGTTACCATCGAGGCTCCGGCTTCATAAGATGTAGAAAAAACAAGGAAAAATTCTGCCCAATAAAGCAACGCTGCTAACCTTCTGGCTTTAGGGACAAAAGCTAATATTATGTTAATAAATAATTTACCTATAGCTTTACCGGGGTTAGCAAGAAACAAAAAAGCAAAGTCCAGGAAGGCAATTATCAGCCCTGTTTTAATAGCCGCCAGTATAGCCATATGAGCCGTATCCACAGCCTCTTTTGCAAGTATCTTTTCCATAAAAGGAATAACAAAGAAATTATAGAGACAAACAGAGAGTATCAGCATGTTAACTATAACCGCAGGATAAGTCAAAGCTGATGTTACTTTGGATTGAAAATCAATTTTTCTTTTTAAGAGATGTAAAATCCTTGATAATACAGCTTCAAGCTTTCCTACACTTTCGCCGGAAATTAGCAGAGTAGAATAAATATTGCCGAATATCGGTTTAAATTTTTCAAAAACCTGGATTAAAGTAGTACCTGATGATATTTCATTAACTATAAGTTTGGAAATAGTTCTTAAATAAGAAGAAGATGACCTTTTAGCAATAAAATTCAAGGCAGTTAAAATAGGAACTTGTGATTTGACATATGAATACAAGAGATTAAAAAATTCATACTTTTCTTTAGTATTTAACTCTCTGTACACATTACACTCCTTTATACAGGCTTGAATAAAAAAATTATAATTCATTAAACATTTTTTTACCATAAAAGTAATATTAATCTTTGTGCTTGAAAAAAAAAAATCAGCAAATTATAATAAGAGGCGAGGAACACCCCATAAGTAGGGGTTCTGAGTTTTAATAGATATAGCACATGGGGGCGTAGCTCAGTTTCCCCGTAAGGCGGAGCCTTACAAAGGTTTAGATTTTAGCTCTAACCAAACTGAGTTTTGATAATAAAATAATAGATATAGCACATGGGGGCGTAGCTCAGTTTGGTTAGAGCGCTTGCCTGTCACGCAAGAGGTCGCGAGTTCGAGCCTCGTCGTCCCCGATTTATCTATATCTATGGGTTTCAAGAGTTAACAAGAGTTGACTCTTTTTTTATTGCCTTTTTCGGATAACAATCAGATGTACGTCAGTCTGCTCTCACTACGCATTTGTTAGCAAACAAGTTTGCTACAACTGCGGTTTACTGTTCTTTTGCTGCGCAAAAGCCAGCACCCGTCAAACTACGGCTCATTCTTCGCCTTGTTTGTCGTGCGACCCCTCGTCGTCCCCGATTTATCTATATCTATGGGTTTCAAGAGTTAACAAGAGTTGACTCTTTTTTTATTGCTTTTTTCGCACAACAATCCGATGTACGTCAGCCTGCTCTCACTACGCATTTGTTAGCAAACAAGTTTGCTACAACTGCGGTTTACTGTTCTTTTGCTTCGCAAAAGCCAGCACCCGTCAAACTACGGCTCATTCTTCGCCTTGTTCGTCGTGCGACCCCTCGTCGTCCCCGATTTATCTATATCTATGGGTTTCAAGAGTTAACAAGAGTTGACTCTTTTTTTATTGCCTTAAATATTATACTTATAATTATTTCTATCTAATCAAGGATTGACCAGTCATTTCCTCAGGCTGTTCAATACCTAATAGTTGAAGCACGGTAGGCGCCACATCACTAAGCGAACCGCCTTCTCTCAATTCAACGGGTTTATCCGCATTAATTACAAAAAACGGTACAGGGTTTGTGGTATGTGCCGTAAACGGTTTGCCCGTTGCAAAGTCAATCATTTGTTCCGCATTGCCATGGTCTGCTGTTAACAACATTGTAAAACCGTGTTTTTTAACGGCGTCGACAATTTTACCTATGCATATATCAACTGCCTCAACCGCTTTTTCAGCAGCTTCCAAAATTCCTGTATGCCCTACCATGTCAGGATTGGCAAAGTTCACTAAAATAAAAGGATACTCTTCCGATTCAATAGCACCTGTAACTTTTTCTACTACTTCAAAAGCGCTCATTTCAGGCTTTAAGTCGTAAGTAGGTACGGAAGGCGATGGAACTAAAGCCCTCGTTTCTGACGGGAACGGTTTTTCCAACCCGCCGTTAAAGAAAAATGTTACATGGGCATATTTTTCTGTTTCTGCCGTTCTAAATTGTTTTACAGCGTTTTTATCAAGTACTTCGCCAAGAATATTTACCAAAGACTGAGGCTTGAACGCTATCGGAAGCCCGAATTTTTCGTCATACTGCGTAAAACATACGTAATAAATATCTTTTAAAACCTTTTTCCGCTCAAACCCGTCAAAAGCTTCAAAGTTCAACGCTCTTGTTATTTCTCTTGCCCTGTCAGGTCTGAAGTTAAAGAATATTATGCTGTCATGGTCTTGTATTCTTGAGTTTTCAAGCGTTACAGTCGGAAGCACAAACTCATCGTTAATACCGTTTTCATAAGACTTTTTAATACCTTCATGACTGTTTGATGCCTTTTCGCCTATACCCATAGTCAAACAATCATAAGCTTTTTGTACTCTTTCCCAGCGGTTATCTCTATCCATAGCATAGTATCTGCCTATGATAGATGCAATTTGGGCATAGCCTTCATGTTTTAATTTGTTTTCTATTTCTGCCAAAAAATCAACCGCACTTTGAGGAGGGGTATCTCTGCCGTCTAAAAATGCATGTACGTATAATTTTTTAACGTTATTTTTTTTAGCTGTTTCAATAAGAGCAAACAGGTGTTTTAAAGAACTGTGAACTCCGCCTTCACTCGCCAACCCGAATAAATGAAGTGCGCTGTCATTCTTTTTTACATGGTTTATAGCCGCTAAAAACTCTTCATTTTCGTAAAAGTCGCCGTCTTTGATAGACTTGTTAATCTTCGTTAGCTCCTGATAAACAACCCTACCTGCACCGAGATTCAAGTGTCCCACTTCCGAGTTGCCCATTTGTCCCTGAGGAAGCCCCACATGTTCTCCGTCGGCATATATTTCCGTATGAGGATAATCTTGCAGTAATTTTGCATAATTTGGCAAATCTGCATTCAAAATAGCGTTGCCTTCGTAGTTTTTACCGTCGCCCCATCCGTCCATGATTGTTAAAATAACTTTGTTGTTCATCTTTTAATCCTCGTTAATTCTTCTGTTAACTTCATTAAATATCAAACACAAATGAATTGGAATAAGCATTCAGGCAGTATATTTTATTATCTGCTTAAATTATTTACACAAAATTCATTAATGTATTACAATATATCTGTAAGATAATTAATCGGAATTAGACATGAGAAATCGAAAACAAGGATTTATCGCATATTTTGTAGTATTTTGCTGTGCTATATTTTTAGCTGCGATAATAGTATTTAATCTGTACATGAATTCGCTTAAACCTATAAAAAATCTGGAAAATTTTATCCCCAATTATGTAACACAAATTATATCAAGCGATGATGTTATAATTAAAACTTTCGGTGTTTATAAAACAACCAAAGTCGACGCTGCGGAAATCCCGGATACACTCAAGAATGCTTTTATATCAATAGAAGATAAAAATTTCTATAAACATGAAGGCTATGATTTATTGGCATTGACCCGCTCAACGGTTGTTAACTTGCAGGCAAGAGGATATAAACAAGGCGCAAGTACAATTACCCAGCAGTTATCAAGGATTTTATTCTTATCTTCCGAAAAAACCTGGACAAGAAAGCTCAAAGAACTTATCATTGCCCGCAGAATAGAAAAAACCCTTACAAAACCAGAAATTTTGGCAATGTATATGAATAATGTTTATTTAGGGGAAGGCGCTTATGGTGTTGCCGCTGCTGCCGATGTTTACTTTAACAAAAAACTTTCCCAGCTCACCTTGCCGGAAGCTGCATTAATAGCGGGACTGCCTCAGGCACCATCGGTATATTCGCCGTACCAGAACCCCGAATTAGCACAAAAACGCCGCAATCAGGTTATAAAAAGAATGCTGGTTAACAGATATATAACCAAAGAAGAGTACGCAAAAGCAATTGATGCCCCTATCAAACTAAGAAGCGAGTACGTTTCATATTCACAGAATAAAGCGCCTTATTTCACAGACTATGTAATGAGGGAATTGAATGCTTTAGGCTTCAGCGAAGATGAAATTTCGCAGGGCGGATACAAAATATACACAACTTTAAACTATGAATATCAGCAGGTAGCGCAAGATAGACTTTGGAGCGATGTGAAAGCCTACGGCTATACCGGACCAAAACAACAGGCAGCGTTATTTTCATATGAAACCGCGACAGGTAAAATCCTTGCATATATAGGCGGCAAAGACTACTCCAAAAGCCAATTTGACCGTGTTACCCAAGCCATAAGACCGCCCGGAAGCGCGTTTAAGGTGTTAGTCTATACATCAGCCGTAGAGCAGGGTATGTCCCCTAACATGTTGTATAAAGATGCGCCTTTTACAATGGGAGATTGGTCGCCGGCAAACTACGGCAAAAAATACAGGGGCGAATTACCTGCTTATATGGCGCTGGCTTATTCTTCCAATGTAATTGCCGCTAAAATAATTCAGGATGCAGGCGTTAGTAATGTTATACGCCTTGCCGGCAGGATGGGAATTAACACCCCTCTTGAGAATGACCCTACTATTTGTCTGGGTTCAAACGGAGTTAAACTTATAGAGCTTACAAACGCTTACGGAGTTTTGGCAAACGGTGGAATTTGGGTCAAACCTTATTCCGTTGAAAGAGTTGTTACGGCTTCAGGCAAAGAATTATACAGCGCATATCCTTCGTACAAAAGAGTTTTAACTCTTGATACCGCCGCAAAGGTAGTTGAAATGATGAAAGTTGTAGTACAAAAAGGTACGGGTCAAGCGGCTAAGATTGGACCTCACATAGCAGGTAAAACGGGTACAACTGATGATTACAGAGATGCCTGGTTTGTGGGTTTTTCTCCCGATATTGTTACGGGGGTATGGGTCGGCAACGATGATAACCTTCCTATGGGCGGACTTACAGGCGGTACTCTTCCTGCTAAAATTTGGGCAGACTATATGAGAGTCGCAACTCTAAATACCAAAGATAAAGAATTCCCGTTCCCTAAAATTGAGCTTAACGCTAACGAATTTAAAGAAGAAGAAATTGTTGTAGAAGAAACTTCCGAACAATCAGAAATCGATGACGCTCAACAGAATACGACAGAAGCCGGATACACAGATGAAACAGGCGAAGTAAAATCAAACAGTCCAAAAACTTCTGACGCTGAAAAATCTGCGCAGCAAGCGCCTTCTATGCCTCCGATGCCGGCGCCGAAAATCATTCAGCCGAATTTTAAAACACCTTCCGGAAATACCGAAGGTCAATAAATAATACCATTGCCCCGGAGTTTAAACGGGGCAATTTTTTGGGCTGAAAATTTTTTATTAAAGTAAGGGTAATTATTAAGGGATATTCAGTGGTAGATAAGATTAAACCTACGGGCATAAATAATTATGCTGAAACAGGAAAAGCTTTAGTAGCTTCAACAAAGCCTGAAAGTTCAGCTACAAGTATATTCAGTAAAATATCAAAGTCCAAACTTGTAAAAGGCGGGCTTTTAGGAGCGGGTCTTTTAGGCGGCGCAGCGGTAATGATATTTTTCGCGCCAAAAATCAGCCGTTATTTTGATAAGAAGAAAGCGGAAAAAGAAGAAACAGCCGCAAAAACCGAGATAGAAAAATTTGTCAAAACCCACATCGGCGAAGGAAAAGACAATTGTAAATACTTGGCGCAATCTTTGATACGGGCGCACGAAGAATACCGAAGCGATATTTATAAAGATGCAACCGGTAAATACACCACCGGCTACGGACATTTAATAACAAAACAAACCGGCGATATAGAAGCAAATCTTGAAAAAGATTTAGAAACCGCAAAACAACATACAAAAATTCAAAATATCTCAACCAAAATTGAAAAAGGAAAGCCGAATACCAATCAAATCTTAATGCTTTTTTATTCGGATATGTCGGCACACGAAAAAAATGCAATAAGTTTGGCAGGTGGAAAAGAGAAATGGGACAAAATACCTGCCGCTAAGCAAGCTGCTATTTTGAGCCTTTGTTTTAATGTAGGCAAAGGAAAAATAGAAAAGAAAAAAGACGGAACACCGACAAATTTCATAACCAACTTTAAAAACGGCGACTGGGAAAAGGCTCAGGATGAATTGGATTTTTACTCTGCAGGCGGTACAACATTGTCAGGACTTATAAAAAGAAGATACGTAGAGAAACTCCTCATTAATGACGGAAAACTAACCGAAACCTCAAAAAAACAACTGACAACAGCTTATAACAAATATATAGAACAAATGGGATTGTTAAACAAAGCGGTAAAAGGATTCCCTGCGAAAAAATCTTCGTTTGAAGAAGTGGAAAAAATCCTTCTTGATGATAAAAATTCAACGTTAAAACAAAACTATTCAACACTTCTTGGCTGGGAATAAAGCGATTATTTGATTTTTTGTGCTGTTTTCATACTTTTGTCTTATAATGTCATTGTAGATTACAAGAGGCAAATATATGGACGGCTTAAAAATTGCTATTCCAAACAAAGGCAGGATGTCTGATGATATCTTTGAATTGTTGAAACGTGCAGGCTTAAATTTTGAAGGTAAATCAGAACGCACACTAAACGTCAAAACCGAAAACGGTAAATACGAGATAGTATTCGTAAGAACAAAAGACATTCCGAACTTCGTCCATTCAGGCGCTTGTGATATAGGTTTTACTGGACAGGATGTCGTTTATGAGGCGGGGTTAGCGGTAGATGATATTTTAACGCTCGATTTTGGACATTGCAAAATGGTTGTAGCCGTTAAAGAAGAGGATTCTTACAAATGTGTAGCTGATTTGCCTGACGGGATAAGACTTGCAACTTCTTTTCCCAACGTTGCAAAAAAATACTTTGCCGAATTCAACAAAACACCTGAAATCGTAACTGTTTCAGGAGCTACAGAAATTATGCCCCGTATGGATTTAGTAGATGTAATAGTCGATATAACTTCAAGCGGCTCTACTTTAAAAGCCAACAAGCTAAAAATTATAGGTGAAATTTTTTGTTCAAGCGCCGTTGTTATAGGCAAACCCGATATAAAGAAAGAAAAATCATCTGAAATAGAAGCCTTTGTAAGAGCAGTGAAATCAGCTCTTGCGGCAAAGGAAAAGAAATATTTGATGGCTCATATCCCCAAAAGTGTTTTGGATGAGGTAAAATCTTTTCTACCGGGGCTAAGCTCTCCGACTGTTACAACTTTGCACGGAAATGACAATGCGGTCGTTGTTCATGTTGTTGTAGATAAAAATAAAATTTATGAAAGCGTAGATAAACTGAAAAAATTAGGCGCATCAGGTATCTTGATTTTGACGGTTGACCAGATGATTGAATAAGGCAAAAACCATGGAAAGTACAAAAATGCAATATGATATTAATTCAATGCCTACCGCTTATGAAGCGTTGGAAACCGAGGCGGAAATATACAACCTGTGGGAAAAGAACGAGTGCTTTAAAGCAGACGCAGAATCTGAAAAGCCGCCATACTCCATAGTCATCCCTCCGCCGAATGTTACGGGTGTGTTGCATATGGGACATGCACTTGACGGTACTTTGCAGGATATTTTAATACGCTATCACAGAATGTCGGGTTATGAAACCTTATGGCTGCCGGGTACTGACCATGCCGGCATTGCAACCCAAAATGTCGTTGAAAAAAAACTCAGAGAAGAGGGCAAAAACCGTTTTGATTTAGGCAGGGAAAAATTCCTTGATATTGTTTGGGCTTGGGCTAACGAGCATAAAAGCGCTATTTTAAGCCAGTTCAAACGGCTTGGTGCATCTTTTGACCTTTCAAGAGAGCGTTTTACTTTAGATGAAGGCTGCAGCGAAGCTGTTAAAGAAGTTTTTGTTTCTTTGTATAATAAAGGTTTGATTTATAAAGGCGCCTACATTGTTAACTGGTGTCCACGCTGCCGCAGTGCTATCAGCGATATTGAAACGGAATACAAAACAGAACAGGGGCATTTGTGGGAAATATCATATCCCCTGAGCGACAAAGTCGGTGCGATTGTAGTAGCAACAACTCGTCCCGAAACAATGTTCGGAGATGTTGCGATTGCCGTTAACCCTAACGATTATAAATACAAAGACTTAATCGGCGAAACCGTTATTATACCTTTGACAAACAGACGGATTCCAATCATAGCCGATGAATATGTGGATTCTTCCTTTGGAACGGGCGCTGTTAAAATCACACCTGCCCATGACCCTAACGACTACGAAGTCGGCAAACGCCACGGGTTAAAACCATTGTGGATAATGGACGAAGATGCTAATATGCTGGATTGTGATTTAGTACCCGACTCTATAAGAGGATTATCAAGAGAAGAAGCGAGGAAAGAAACTATCGGACTTTTACGCTACAAAGGCATTTTACTTGATGAAAAACCGCACGAACATAACGTAGGGCATTGTCAGCGCTGCGGAACGACTATTGAACCTTATCTGTCGGAACAATGGTTTGTTAAGATGAAACCGCTTGCTGAAAAAGCAATAGAGGCTATCCATACAGGAGAATTGAAGTTTATCCCCGAACGTTGGACGAAGATTTATTTGGACTGGATGGAAAACGTACGTGATTGGTGTATTTCTCGTCAATTATGGTGGGGGCACCAAATTCCCGCATACTACCGCAAAGACACGGGCGAAATGGTCGTAGCAAAGGAAAACCCCGACCCTAATCTATACACGCAAGATGAAGATGTTTTAGATACGTGGTTTTCATCAGGATTGTGGCCGTTTTCTACAATGGGATGGCCGAGTACGGATAACGCCGATTTTAAAAAATTCTATCCTACTACAACCCTTGTTACAGGCTTCGATATAATTTTCTTCTGGGTAGCAAGAATGGTCAATATGGGCTACGAATTTACGGGCAAATCACCCTTTGAAACCGTTTACATCCACGGTCTGATAAGAGATGAACACGGTCAAAAAATGAGCAAATCAAGGGGCAATACCATTGACCCTGTCGAAATCATAGACAAATACGGCTGCGATGCGCTGCGATTTACTTTGACAAGCATGTGTACTTACGGCGGTCAGGATATTAAAATAAGCGATGAAAAATTTGAGTACGGGCGCAACTTTGCCAACAAAATCTGGAACGCTTCAAGATTTGTACTTATGAACCTTGAAGGCGTGGACGATAAAGAAATTGATAAAGAAGCGCTTAGCGTAGCGGACAAATGGATTTTGCAAAAACTGTCAGAAACCTCCAAAGAAGTGAACAACAATATGAAAAATCACAGAATAGGCGAAATCGCTTCTGTGTTATATGATTTTTTCTGGGGTACTTATTGCGACTGGTATGTGGAGCTTGCTAAAATCCAGCTTGCTGATGAAACTAAAAAAATTAATACCCAAAGGGTTTTGCGCTATGTTTTAGAGCGTTCTTTGAGGTTATTGCAGCCTATTATGCCGCATATTACAGAAAAAATCTGGCAGATTATACCTTTTGATACTTATAAAGACGGTGAAAAATTCCTTTTAAAAGCGCCTTACCCTCAGGATTTGAATTTGAATTACCAAGAGGCTGTAGCTCAAATGGACAAAACCATTGAAGCTGTTAAAGGTTTACGCAATTTAAGACAGTCGCTGAACGTTGCTGTAGGTACCAGGATTAATATAAGTATATATGGCGATAAAGCGTTATTTGAACAAACGCAGGCATTTTTAAAACGTATGGCAAGGGTTGAGAATGTTGAGATTTCTGATGAAAAAATTTCTCAAGTTCCGCCGCAAAGCGCTTCTTGCGTTGTAGGTGATACTACTATCATAGTACCTTTGGCAGGCATTATTGACTTGGACAAAGAAATAGAAAGACAGAACAAAAAAATTACAAAGCTCGACACCGAGAAAAAATCCCTGGTTGGGCGCATGTCTAATCAAAACTTTGTTAAAAATGCGCCAAAAGAAGTCGTAGACCAAACTAACGCACGCATAGCGGAACTCGACAAAGAAATCGAAGCTTTGCAGGAAATTTTGAATAATCTGATTTAAAAGTATTCCAAACATTCTTTAAGTTTGAGTTGTATTTTTTCCGTAATATAGCTTCTGCCTTCTAATATAAGATTATTTTCTTCAACGTATTTTAATGCGTAAGTTAATACTTCATTTAAGAAAAAAATATTAGTCATATTTTTTCCAAATCATTATTCATAACCGGTCTACCCTATTGATATTTATCAATGACATTATTTTGACAATAAAACATAATTGAGAAAATGCAATACGATAAATTGGGCTTATACATTAAAAATAAAAGACTGAAAGCAGGTAAATCTCTAAATGGTTTTGCGTTAGAGAACGGCATTGAACCTGCTGTTTTATCGAGAATAGAAAATCTTAAGCAAGGGATTAAGCTTGATGCCCTTTTTAAAATAGCAAAGGGATTTGGACAATCTCCCGCTGAATTTTTACTGACGTTTGAAACAAAATAACGGTTTAACTCCGTGACCGTTAAATAAATTAATTAATAAATAGCAAATTTTGTTTTTATGAGTTTTAATACAGTGCTATGCAATGAAAAGGTTAGTTCTAATGAATAGTATCAATGCTGTATACCATTTCCAAGCTTTCACTCCGCCTGCAAGAGTTCAACAGGATAATATCTCCCCGCCTGCAAAAGTTCAGCAGGAAAATGTCCCCCCGCCCGCAAACAAAAATGATAATACAACACCGACAAAAGCAATATTAGGCGGACTTATAGGACTTGCCGTTATTGGTGCGGGAGTTTATTTTGCCGTCAAACATAAACAGTCCGGCAAAATAAAAAAAGCATTTGAAGAAATCATGGGAGACGGTTCCTCAAAAAACCTTTCTCTGAAAAAAATCTTTAATAAAAAATATAACAGCTACAATATTATTGCAAAAGACAAAGCTACCGGTCATTCTGTAAACACTCTTGTTTTCAGGGCTGATGATTCGTTAAGACAAGTTATTAAATACGATGAGCTCGGCAAAATTGCAGAAAAAACAACGCTGCAAAAAGACGGCTCCAAAATAGTTACCAGCTATCAGGATGGCTTAAGGTATAGCGTAGACAGATTAAAGAACGGGAAATATTTACAAAAAACCGATTTAAAAATCGGGGAAAAAGGCGTAAATAATATCAAAGAATTTGATATCAATACAGAAAGTTGTGTAAAAGATACATGGTTTAAAAAAAACGGAAAAACTAAAGATTTAGTTGTGGAATTTGAACCGCACAATCAAACCACCTTCTTTAATGATGACGGTACAATAAAAGAAGTTCTGAAAAATAACATTTAACAACTACAAGGTTTACAGCCGCTTCTGTTTTTATTATAAAAATATTCATGTTAAAATCTGATTGTTAAAGTAGATAATCAGAGAAGAGCTATGCAAGAAACAAAAACGGATAACCAAAGTATTATGCCTTACACGGCTAAAATCAACAAAGAAAATCATTTAGAAATCGGCGGTTGTGATTGCGTTGATTTAGTTGATACATACGGCTCGCCGCTTTATGTTGCGGATGAGCAGACAGTAAGAAGAATTTGCAGGCAGTACAAAGAAGCCTTTGCCTCATATAAAAATATTAATATGATGTATGCAAACAAAGCCTTTGCCTCCCGTGCAATGTGCAGACTTATGGCACAAGAAGGGTTTGGGCTTGATGTGGTTTCGGGCGGAGAGCTTTATACAGCGTTAAAATCCGATTTTGATTGTTCAAAAATCCTTTTCAACGGTAACAATAAAACACAAGAAGAGTTGGAAATGGCTATAGATAATGGCGTGGGACGCATATCAGCAGATAATTTCCTGGAACTTGCGCTTTTAGACAATATTTTGAAGTCAAAAAACAAAACACAGGATATTCTGCTCAGAATCACCCCCGGTATTGAATGCCATACCCATGAATATATTCAGACAGGACATTTGGACAGCAAGTTCGGATTTGATTTAACCCAGCTGAAAGAAGCTGTGGAATTAATCCGTGACGAGTATACAAACCTCAATTTAAAAGGACTTCATGCCCATATCGGTTCTCAAATTTTTGAAACGCAGGTTTATTATGACGAAGTTCAGGTGTTTTGTGAAACTTTCAAAAAAATAAGAGATGAGTTTGGTATTGAATTAACAGAGATGAATATCGGCGGCGGATTAGGCGTAACATATATAAAAGAAGATACCCCGCCTTCAATTTTTAAAATAGCCGATGTAATTATTAAATCTATAAAAGACGGTATGCAAAAATATGATATCAAAGAAGAACCCGTCATTTACATTGAGCCCGGCAGAAGTATTATCGCAACAGCAGGTGTAACTTTATACACAGTGGGGTCGTCAAAAGTTATCCCGCAAACAGGCAAAAAATACGTGGCGGTAGACGGCGGTATGGCTGATAACCCCCGCCCAAGTATGTATCAGGCAGAATACAGCGCGGTTGTTGCCAATAATGTTAATGATGACAATAAAGAAATTGTAACTATTGCGGGTCGTTTTTGTGAATCAGGTGATATTTTAATAAAAGATATTGAACTGCCGATAACTCAAGAAGGCGATATAATCTGTGTTTTTAACACCGGGGCTTACGGTTACTCCATGTCCAGCAATTATAATCGTGTACTTAAACCTGCTATGGTATTGGTAAATAACGGACAATCTGATATTATTATAAGAAGGCAGTCTTATGACGACTTAATTTGTCATGATGAAATTCCGCAGCGATTGTAAAGGAGAACCAAGCTGGAAGCTCTTAACAGTATTATTCATACCAGATTTGCAGAAGCCGTTAACAGCTTTAGCCAGCCTACGGTAATATTTGAATTATTGGTAATAGCCGTTATTATCATAGGGTTTTACCTCAATTTTATTAAACGCTCCGCTTCAAAAAAGCTCTTCAACGGAATATTCAGTATCATTGCTTTATTTATCTTTTCTAAAATACTGATTATGCTTAACTTGCTTATTTTAGGCAGGTTTTTGGAAGGAATAAGTACAATTTTGCTATTCTCTCTGGTGGTAATTTTCCAGCCGGAGCTGCGAAAATTCTTAGGTTATTTAGGTCAGCACAGTTTTATTCATAAAACCCTGTTCTCAATGCCTAAAACCTCAAACCCGAATGTTAACTTTACCAAAGAGCTGTTTGAATCGGTTAAATATCTAAGCAAATCTAAAATAGGCGCCCTGATTGTTATTCAGGATGATGAAAATATGACGGGATACTCGGAAGTCGGCACAAGGCTAAACGCCGCTATTTCGAGCGAACTGATATTAACTATTTTCCATCCCAACACCGCTTTGCATGACGGCGCTCTTATTATGACAAAAAATAAAATTTTAGCTGCAGGGGTATTGCTGCCTCTGACTGACGACCCTGAATTAAGCTGGCAATACGGTACAAGACACAGAGCCGCTATCGGTATTACAGAAATTACGGACGCGGTTTGTATCGTCGTATCGGAAGAAACCGGGCATGTTTCGCTGGTAGAAAGCGGGAGAATCAAAAAAATTGACTCTCTTGAACTCTTTACACTTGAACTGCAAAAAATTTCAAACGAATTTGACGCTCAGGGTAAAAAAGGATTTAGCTTTAAAAAAAAAGTTAGTTAGAGATGAAGAAGTTAGCACTTATTATTGATTCTTTGGATAAATGTTTCCCGCAAGACGGTAAAATAAGAGGCGGCGCTAACAAAGTAAGTGCGCGGCTTATTGAAAATTTCATTGCAAACCCCGAGATTGAACTGCATATCTTCTGCGGACTGTCTTCCGTTGATAAAATAGAAGGGGTTAATGACATTAATATTTTAGGATTTTGTCCTTTTAGTGATATGGCTGGATTTTTTGAAAAAATAAAAAAACTGCTTGACGAAAGTTCTTACGATATAGTTTTATCCAGTGATGTTTTGGCGCCTTACGGCAATATCATGGTGCATTCACACAGTGTTATTTATAAAAATAAAAACTGCAAACCCCTATGGCTGACGGCAATACTTAATATTTTAAACCGCAAAAAAATACTAAAATTCCAAAACCAATTCACCGGGCTAAACCAAAAAGTGTTTGCAATGTCTGATATGGTAAAAAAAGATTATATTGAGAACACCATCTTTGATGAAAGCAGTATTTTTGCGGTCTATCCCGGAGCAGATGAGCCTAAAAATCTGACAAGGCGGCAAAATAAAGTATGTACTTTCGGCATTGTAGCAGGCAGTGCAATAAACAAGGGCGGACACATGTTTGTGGCGGCGCTTTGGCTTTTAAGCCTAAAAAACAACAATTTTAAAGCAAAAATCATTCATTCTAAATACAAAAAAGATGTTCTGATGAAATTTCTTTTGTCTTTATTTAATTTGGGCAAAAGAGTTGAAATCCTCGACTATAATGTTGACATGGACGAGTTTTATAACGAACTGGATTGCCTTGTTATGCCTTCTGTAAACGAAGCCTTCGGGCTTGTGCTGCTTGAAGCGGCATCATATTTTGTACCTACCGTCGCAAGCTCTACTGCAGGCAGCGCCGAATTATTACAAGACGGCAAAAACGGGTTTATTTTCAGACGGCAAAAACATGGGATTTTTAACCTTGCAGCCAAAATGAATACTGTCCTGAATTTGTTTTACAAAGACAAAAACCGCTACAAAGAAATTTGTGCAAACGCACAAGAACTAAGCGCAACCTATACTTGGAAGCGTTTTGCAGACGAAGTCTGGGAGATTCTCACTACTCGTTAAAAGAATAATAAAGGTTGTTTATGATTTCTACGCTTACTTCTTTTTGAGTTTTTAAATCAGCGTTCCTTAAGTATTCAAAGGCGTTATAGACTTCTTCTATTTCGTCATACCAGCGCTGCTCAAACACTCTGAACACTACAAACTTATCGGTTTTTTTAATATTTAACTTTTTCAACTTTTTTATAATAAAAGCAGCACACTCTTTTTGTTTGCTTTCATCGGAATTTTTGATTAAACTTACGGCTAAGCTTACCGTAGGGTCTATATCATACCAGCGTTTTGGCTCGTTCAAGGTTCTGTTCCTTATATATCTTTTTTTATAATCTAAGCATATTATATCTGTAAAAAATATTCAATATTTTACTTATTGGAATCTTCATGAAAAAGTTCTGTGTTTAAGTATCTTTCGCCGTTATCAGGCAAAATACAGACAATAAGTTTTCCTTTATTTTGTTCTTCTTTCGCAAGTTCAATAGCAGCAGCCAGAGCAGCGCCTCCTGATATGCCGCATAAAATCCCTTCTTTTTTGGCAAGTTTGCGCGCCATACCTATAGCAGTTGTGGTATGCACCCTCATTATAGTGTCAAAGTAATCCAAATTTACAATTGCGGGAATAAAACCCGGTCCTATCCCCTGTATGCCATGCGGACCTTTAGGGTGTCCTGTAAGTACCGAACTTTCATAAGGTTCAACAGCCACCGTTTCAAGCAACGGTTTTTTAGATTTAAGCTCTTTGGCAATCCCCATAAGGGTTCCTCCCGTGCCTATTCCCGATATTACTATATCGACTTTGCCGTCAGTGTCATCCCAGATTTCACGTGCCGTTGTTTTTTCATGAATCTCAGGGTTTGCCGGATTTTTGAACTGATTTGGGATAAATACATCAGGAATGGTTTTTGATAATTCAACAGCTTTATTTACAGCGCCCTGTCTTCCTAAAGCAGGGTCCGTCAAAATAATCTCCGCACCGTAAGCCTTCATAAGCCTTCTGCGTTCTACACTTACGCTCGATGGCATAGTCAAAATCAACCTGTATCCTTTTAGTGCGCATATCATTGCAAGAGCTATGCCGGTATTCACGCTTGTAGGCTCAACTATAGTGGATTTGCCGGGTTCTATAAAAAATAACCTTTCTGCGTGTTCTATCATATTTAAAGCAGCTCTGTCTTTAACAGAACTTGACGGATTAAAACATTCTAATTTGACAAAGACTTCCGCCTCACAATCCCGGGTTAATTTATTAATTTTAACAAGAGGAGTTTTTCCTATAAGTTCCAAAATGTTTTTGTAAGCCTTCATCCAAAGCCCCTTATAGCAGTCCATCGAATTATTATAGCATATTTTTTGAGTTTTTTCTGTCAAAAAATATCTTTAATGTATAATTTTTACATAAGGACAAGTACATGACAGATAAAACGTTTTTTATTAAAAAAATAAATAAACTTAAAGAAGAAAAAAATGCGGTTATTTTAGCCCATTGCTATCAAAATATTGAAGTGGATAAAGTTGCCGATTTTGTCGGTGATTCACTGTATTTAAGCCAACAGGCGGCTTATACCCGCGCGGAAATCATTGTTTTTGCCGGCGTATATTTTATGGCAGAAACGGCTAAAATTTTGTCCCCCAATAAAAAAGTCTTATTGCCCAGATTAGAATCAGGCTGCATGATGGCTGATATGATTAATCTGGAGCAAATGAGAGAGTTTAAGGCTAAAAATCCCGATATTCCCGTCGTCTGTTATGTTAATTCCACTGCGGAAGTTAAAAGCGAATCTGATATTTGCTGCACAAGCTCTAACGCTGTTGCGGTTATCAAATCATTAGGAGTGCCTAAGGTTTTGTTTGTGCCTGATACGTATTTAGGCAAATTTGCCCAGTCGCAGCTTGATGGCGTGGAAGTCATCACTTACCCCGGATTTTGCCCTACGCATTTGCGCATTTTGACCAACGACATAAAAACAATGAGAGAAAAATACCCTGAAGCAATGGTTTTAGCGCACCCTGAGTGTCATCAAGAGGTTGCAAAAATGGCTGATTTTGTCGGTTCTACCACACAGATTATGAACGAGGTTAAGAAATCTTCTCCGGATGAATTTATTATTGCAACGGAAAAAGGAGTTGTAGACAGGCTTGAGAGAGATTTACCCGATAAAAAATTCTATTTGGTTACACCAAAAGCCCTTTGCCACAACATGAAATGGCATTATCTGGAAGATATTTACAACGCACTTTTAAACGAAGAGCATGAGATTTTTGTGGATAAAGACGTAGCAGCAAAAGCCTATGCCCCTATCGAAAAAATGGTTAATTTAAAATTAAAATAATTGCTAAATTATTTGACATAAAATCATGTTTTAGATTAGATAATAATGCCAGTATTGCAAAAAGTATATTGCAATATAATTACAAAACTAAGAAAGGTCAACATCGTGGTAGAAAACATTGAAAACACGCAGAGCGAAGAAAAAGTTGAAAGACTTGAAAGAGTAGAAAGAACAAAACGCTCCAGAAAAGAACCAAAAGTTGAAAAACCTGCTTCTGATTGGACAGAAAGGGTTGTTCAAATTAGCCGAGTCACCAAAGTAGTAAAAGGTGGCAAAAAGCTTAGTTTTCGTGCAGTTGTAATCGCAGGCGACGGAAAAGGTCGTGTAGGCGTAGGGTGCGGAAAATCAAGCGAAGTAATCGGTGCAATTCAAAAGGCAGTAGTAGATGCCAGAAAAAATTCCATTTCCGTTCCTATATTCAAAACAACTATTCCTCACATCATAACAGGAAGGTCAGGAGCCGGAAGCGTAATATTAAAACCTGCCTCAGTAGGTACAGGAGTTATCGCAGGCGGTGCTGTAAGGTCTGTACTTGAACTTGCGGGAATTGAAAATATTCTCAGCAAATCATTGGGTTCCAAATCACCTCTTAATGCAGCCAGAGCTACAATAGATGCTCTTGTTAAATCAAGACCGTTTAAAACAGCTGCTCAAAGAAGAGGACTGTCAGTAAAAGAAATGTTAAGTTAAGAGGATTAGAAAAATGGCAACAGCAACAAAAAAAGTTAAAGTACAATTAATCAAAAGCCTAATCGGGTCATCTGACAAACAAAAAAAAGTGGTAAAATCACTTGGATTAAGCAAGCTTAACCAGGTAGTCGAACACTATGACAGTGCTACTATCCGCGGAATGATTAATAAAGTTTCGCATTTAGTAAAAGAAGTTGGATAATCAGGAAAGAGGCTAAACAATGGAAACTATAACAATAACAGATTTAAGACCGGCAGAAGGCGCTACACATTCTAAAAAAAGAGTGGGCAGAGGTCGTGCATCAGGGCATGGTAAAACCAGCACCCGTGGTCATAACGGAGAAGGACAACGCTCCGGAAGAAGCAAAAAAAGAGGGTTCGAAGGCGGACAAATGCCCGCTTACAGAAGAGCTCCCAAGCTAAAAGGCTTCGAAATAGTTAACAGGGTTGTTAATTATGAATTGAACGTGTCTAAGTTGGATAAAATTTCTGAAAAAGAAATTGACTTGGATTTATTAAAAGAGCTTGGTTTAGCTCCTAACAATGCACAGGCACTCAGAGTACTCGGCAACGGAGAAGTTAAATCGGCAAAAACTATTAAAGCCAGACATTTTAGTACTTCTGCTAAAGAAAAAATCGAAGCGGCAGGCGGAAAAGCTGAGTTAGTATAATGCAACAAAAAATGAAGTTACCTACATTTAATGACATAGTCGGCAATTGGGAAGCAACAGGATTAAAATCAAAGTTAATATTCACTTTCGTTATGATTGTTCTTTTCAGGCTGGGCGCTCAAATTCCTTTATTTGGTATAAACAATCAGGTATTTATGAATTTGGCGGCAGGTAACAACATTATAGGATTTTTGGACATGTTTTCAGGGGGCGCGTTAGGAAGAGTTTCTATCTTTGCCCTCGGAATCGGTCCTTATATCACAGCTTCAATTATTATGCAGTTAATGACTGCTATTATTCCTCATTTGGAAACCCTGCAAAAAGAAGACGGCGAAGCCGGAAGACGTAAAATTTCCCAGTACACAAGGATTTTTACGGTATTTTTAGCAATGTTCCAATCAACAATTTTTATAGCTTATCTTCATAAGCTTCCGAATTCTATAATGCCGCACGTAAACCCTGCATTATTTTCCGTAGGCGCTATCATTGCTCTTACAGCAGGAAGTATGCTTGTTATGTGGCTTGCAGAATTAATTACGGAAAAAGGCATCGGCAACGGCGGGTCTATGCTGATTTTTGTCGGTATTATAGCAGGTATTCCGCTATATATGGATAGAACGGCTACATTGATAGCGGCAGACCCGACTAAACAGTTTGCGTTGTTTTTGCTGCTTGTAATATTTCTTGCAACTTTGGTTCTTATTGTAATTATGCAGGATGCCGTAAGAAAAGTTGTAATCATTAACCCCAAAAGGCAGGTAGGCAACAAAGTTTACGGCGGAGTAAACACTTTTATACCCTTTAAACTGAACCCAAGCGGAGTTATGCCCATAATCTTTGCAATCGCTATCTTGCTATTCCCTCAAACTATATTAGGAGTTTTAGGCAACGCAAATATTCCTATTCCTTATTTCAAAGGCGCTATAACCTTCATAAGCAACCACATATTAAATCCTAATAAAATCCCTTATTACCTTATTTATTTTGGTTTAATATTTTCACTAACCTTCTTCTATGCTTCGATTATGCCGAATATGCAGCCAAAAGACATAGCCAATAACCTAAAGAAATCAGGCAGCTCTATTCCGGGAGTCAAACCGGGTAAACCCACTGCTGATGCTTTAGATAAAATTATAAGCAGAATTACATTCCTCGGAGCGTTAGGATTGGGCATTATAGCTTTAATTCCTAACATTGCCAGCGGTGTTACGGGGATTACTACTCTTCAGGGTATTGGGTCTACTTCCCTAATCATCATGGTTGGGGTTGCGCTTGATTTAATTAACCAAATTAAATCTTATTCGTTGTCAAAACAGTATGAAGGATTTTTGAAAAAATGAAGACAGAAATAATCTTTTTAGGACCTCCTGCGTCAGGTAAAGGTACGCAAACAGACAGACTTTCAACAGAGTTCAGCTTACCTCACATTGATACAGGTAAATTGTTAAGAGCAGAAATTGAAGCAGGCAGCGAAGAAGGTAAAATCGCTAAAGGCTTTATGTCCCAAGGTCAATTGGTACCTGCGGATTTGGTTTCCAAGATTATTATTAAAAAAGTAATGAGCGATGAAGCCAGGAACGGTTATATTCTGGATGGTTTCCCCAGAAGCATAGAACAGGCGGATATATTGGAAGAAGCGCTTGCAAACGCAGGGAAAAACAACTTTGATAACAGAATTGTAGTTAAGCTTGTAGTTGATGAAAACATGCTTTTAGACAGAATTATTAACAGAAGAATGTGCAAAAACTGCAATAAAATATTCAGTCTTAAAAATTATACTTCCGATATTTGTGATGAATGCGGCGGCGAACTTTACCAAAGAAGCGATGACAATGAAGAAACCGCTAAAAAGCGTTTCGACACTTACAATGAACAAACAAGTCCTTTATCGGAATATTATGCGCAAAAAAGTTTGTTAAAAGAAGTTGACGGCAACACTTCGCCTGAAGCAGTTTACCAAAATATTTTAAACGTTTTAAATAACTAATACTAACTAACCTGATAAGCCTATAAGAACTTATTTTTCGGTCTTTTTTTCATGCTCCTTTACGGGAATGAAAAGATGCTTATATTTTTCTACAATAATCTTGTGAAAATATAAGGAGATTTGTCATGAAATTTAGTTTAATAAAACAACAACCGTCGTATTTTTTTGAAAATATGCATGAAGATTTAAACAGGTTCCTAAGAGATTCATTCGGCGATAACGATTTTTTAAGCACGGCAAAAATGCCTCAATTATGGCGTCCTGCTTTGGAAGTCAAAGAAAATAAAAATGATTACAAAATCAAAGCTGAGCTTCCGGGTCTGAATAAAGAAGACATTCAGGTAGAAATTGAAAAAAATCAGGTAAGTATCAGCGCCGAAACAAAATGTGAAGAAGAAACTTCCGATGAAAATGTTCATTTGAGCGAATTCAGATACGGAAAATTCTACAGAAGCATTCCTCTTGATAACCCTATAGAAATAGATAAATCCGATGCGGAATTTAAAAACGGTATTTTAAAAATTACTCTGAAAAAAGCAGAAACCAAAGAAAACGAAACAAAAAAAATACAGGTTAAATAATACGCTAAATGCCCTTAATTATAAATAATTAAGGGCATTATTTTTTGTCTGCGTTAATGTTTTTATTAAATTTGAATTATATGCTAAAATACTATTATGAATATGAAAAACACAATAATTTTAATATTAATTTTAGCAGTTGGAATATGTTTTTGCGCTGATATTGCATTTGCACAATCAAAAAAACGCACCACCAGAATATTAGAAATTCAAACCGGCGACGAGCTTATCATATCATCAAAATTAACCCTGCCTGCCTCTGCAACCTCTAAGAATAAAGTACCGTTAGTAGTTTTCCTCCATTCTTTAGGCGGTGATATTAGCGTATATGATGTTATGGCAGAAGAGTTAAAAGCAAAAAATATAGCCTCTTTGGCAGTAATCTCCAGAGGGCATTCTCAAAGCCTGACCTATATGAGCGGGAAAAAATCTTATTGGCAAAATTTTTCCAATAAACAGTTTGCCCGATATCCTTCGGATATTATTACCTGTATAGACTTTATTAAACAAAATTATGTTTCAATAGATGTAAACAAAATAGCAATAGTAGGTTCTGATATTAACGCTAATGCAGCCATTCTGGCGGCTGTAAAAGGCGGGAAATCCAATATAAAAACATTGGTATTGTTTAACCCTTCTATATCATTTAAGGGTCTTGAAATCAGGCATAGTTTAGTTAAATATGGCAACAAGCCGATTATGATTATAGCCGGTAAAAAAGACAAAATCCATCACAGTGCCGCTATGGAATTGTATAAGTACGCTCAGGGACATGTAGAGCTTGTCATACTGGACAACAGTAGTACAGGCGATAATATTATAAAAACCAACATTGCGGTAAGAAATAAAGTCATAAGTTGGCTTGTAACTTATTTAAAATAAAAGTTTGATAATTTGATAAGGTTAGCAAAATGAGCACAAATAAAAAATATTTAACAATACACGGGCATTTTTATCAGCCTCCAAGGGAAAACCCCTGGCTTGAAGCAATTGAAGTTCAGGAAAGTGCCAAACCTTTTCATGATTGGAATGAAAGAATAGATTACGAATGTTATAACCCTAACAGCGTTTCACGTATAGTTGACGGCAATAACAAGATTATAGATATTGTAAATAATTATGAATATATAAGTTTCAACTTTGGACCGACTTTGTTATCCTGGCTTGAAGAATATGATTCAAAGACTTACGAAAGAATTATAGAAGCCGATACAGCAAGCCTGCAGGAACGTGACGGGCATGGGAACGCACTGGCGCAAAATTATAACCATATTATAATGCCGCTTGCAAATGAAAGGGATAAATATACACAAGTTATTTGGGGAATAAAAGACTTTCTATACCGTTTTGGGCGTAAGCCTGAAGGAATGTGGGTAGCAGAAACAGCTATAGATTATGATACCGTTGATGTATTAATTGACTGCGGTATAAAATTCACGATATTATCACCGTTTCAGGCTTTAAAAACAAAAGAAATGGCACCAACTGCCGCTTGGGTTGATGTTTCAGCAGGTAATATCGACCCTGCACGGTCTTATCGCTGCTACTCCAAGTCTGACCCCGAAAAATATCTGGATGTATTTTTCTATGACGGCTCTATTTCTAAATCAGTCGCATTTGATAACTTACTGCAAAACGGTGAAAAGTTCATTTCCAGATTAAAAGACGGAACATGCCCTTGCCGAAATTATAACCAGCTTGTAAATATTGCCACAGACGGCGAAAGTTACGGACATCATACTAAATTCGGTGATATGGCTCTATCTTACGTTCTTAGAAACAGAGCTGAAAAAGAAGGCTTTACAATCACAAATTATGCGCAATATCTGTCTTTAGAGCCGCCAAAATATGAAGTGGAATTGAAACCTGTGTCATCCTGGAGCTGCTTCCACGGTGTAGAGCGCTGGAACAGCGATTGCGGATGCCAAACAGGCTCACAGCCGGGCTGGAATCAAAAATGGAGAAAGCCTTTAAGGCAAGCATTGAATTACCTGCGTGACGAGTTAATTACTATCTTTGAAGAAGCAGGCGGAGTGTATTTCCAAAATGTTTGGAAAGCCCGAAATGATTATATTGATGTGTTATTAGACAGGAATCAAGATAATATAGAACAATTTATAGCTAAACATCAAAAATATACCCTGGAAAATGATGATGTTGTTCAGGCAATAAAATTGCTTGAAATGCAGCGCCAGTCTCTACTGTCATTTACAAGCTGCGGATGGTTTTTCTCTGAAATTTCAGGTATCGAAACCTTGCAGATAATGAAATACGCCGCCCGTGCCATACAACTAGCAGGTGAATTTTCAGACAAAGATATCGAAGGCGAGTTTTTGGAGATTTTGGATCAGGCGAAAAGTAATATCCCTGAATTCGGAACAGGAAAACAAATATATGAAAAATGGGTAAAACCCAGTGTTGTTGATGTTAAACAATTTATCAGCCATTGGGCTATCACGTCTTTGTATCAACAGCATGAAACAACCAGTGATTTATACTGCTATGAAATGGTCAAAAAAGATTACCGTATGGTAAACAAA
The DNA here is from genome assembly GCA_028696075.1 of Candidatus Gastranaerophilales bacterium. NCBI lineage: Bacteria > Bacillati > Candidatus Melainabacteria > Candidatus Gastranaerophilales > Candidatus Gastranaerophilales bacterium. Next base: position 191,854 of record JAQVHS010000002.1, on the reverse strand, counting down.
AACAGGACCGACTTGATTGTGGGAAGAATAGAAGCAAAATCCAAAATTACAATGGAAAAACATGATATGATTTTTGCTCTTTTGCACTTTGGCGGAGAGGATTTCCAATGCGCCATTAAAGATTTCACAGGCATTACAGATTATAATTCAATGAAATCAGACCTTATAGAAAAATATGACAGATGTACACTTACAGATGTAGTCAGAGCTATTGACGAATATTTCGGCAAAGAATACTACACTATTACTAACCTGTTCACAAAGGAAAAGAAAGCTATTTTGAGCAATTTGTTAAGCGAAAAACTGGACAAATTTGTCAACACCTTTAACGAATTGTACTCTGACGGCAAACCTTCAATTTTACAGCTTAGAGAAATAGGGCTTGAAACACCCATGGAGTTCAAAATTGTTGCAGAGTACATTATAAGTAAAAAGTTTAATAACCTGATAAAAAATGCTGAAAATCTTATCAACGATGAATTGGTACAAAAATGCTTGTATTATATAAAAGAAGCGCAAACCTTAAGTGTCAAATTGCACAAAGAACCATCAAGAAAGATTTTTGAAGCTAAAATCCTCAGAAATATAAAGAGGCTTATTGAAAATACCGATATTTATCAGGCTCATAAACTTGTAAATATTTTAAGTGTCAGCAAACAGCTTGATATCAATCCGCAAATAAGAGAGGCTCAAAATATTTATTTTCAAAAAATATTTAAAATACTGCCTCTTATGATTAAAGATTTGGGCAGTTCTCATCGTTTAAAAAATGATAAAATTCTGTTAAATCATCTTATAAATATAGGTGAATTACTGGATGTTGATGTCAAAGAATTGTATATTAAACTAAGCAATGTGAAGGAACCGAGATGAGCTCAGAACAAGAACAAATCCAGCCTAAAGAATACATATTCAAATTAAAAAAAGGCGAATACGAAATAGAATTAAAATCCACGGACGAAGCTTTTATTCAGGAACAGATGGATATTTGGCGGAAACAAATGCTAAGGTAGGTATATTGTGGAAACCTATACTGTCAATATTACAAATAGTACGCTTAGCGTTTCTTTGTCAACAAATGATAAAGCGTTTATTTTACGCGAAATTGATGAACTGCTCAATCTTATGTACCCTGAAAGCCAAAAAAGCGAACAAAAACTAACCTTAAAAAAAACTAAAGAAGTTAAAACTGATATTCAACCGCAATCGGAACAGGAACAAATTAAAGAAGATACGCCTGCTGAAAGTCCGGCATCCGGTAATTTTGCGGATATTCTAAGCAAAAAACTCCAAAAAAATGTGCAAAATGTGGTGGAAAAACAAAATTCCGAACTTGAAAATGCTTATCAACAAATGCAGTCTATAATAAAGGACAAAAACCTGACAACTGATTTAGACTATATAATAACGGCCGCGCATTGTTTGCATCATTTTGAAAGCTTAAACCGTTTTACCCAAAAACAAATTAACTCAAAAGTTTATCCGTTTTTAATGAAAGATATTGATTCTGATATCTTCGATAATGCTATTAACGAAGATTATATAAGAATACTTCCTGATTTTACCGGTGTTTCGGATATAATTGAGTATGAAATCACGCAAAAAGCGGAAGAGTATTTTTCAAATGAATTATAAAAATAAAAAAGTTGCCGTTGCTTTAAGCGGTGGGGTAGACAGCGCTGTTACCGCACTGTTGCTTAAAAATCAAGGTTGTGAAGTATTGGGTATAACAGGATTAATGGTTGAAGACAGAGATACCCCTGCCTTCATCGCAGGTGCAAAAAAAGTTGCGGATGCGATAGGTATAGAGCATTTTGTCTTGGATTTAACTTGTGATTTTAAAAATGAAGTAATCGAGTATTTTAATAATTCCTACAAAAAAGCCCAAACCCCAAACCCCTGCGGTGTTTGCAATAAAAAAATCAAATGGGGCAGAATTTTTGATTATGCAATAAATGAGCTTGGCTGCGATTATTTCGCAACCGGACATTATGCTGACATCAACTGCCATAACGGCGTATACAGGCTTGAGCGCGCAGCTTGCGATAATAAAGACCAGCTTTACTTTTTATTTGATTTAACGCAAGAACAGCTTGCAAAGACTTTATTTCCTTTGGGAAAATATTCATCAAAAGACGAAATCAGACAAATTGCCGCAAAAAATAATCTGCCCAATAAATCCAACAAAGACAGTCAGGGTATCTGTTTTATAAAAAAACCGCTTAGTGTAAAAAAATATCTCTTAAACACCCTAAAAGTAACAAGAGGGAAGTTTGTTAACATTAAAACAGGTGAAGTCGTCGGAAAACATGACGGATATTTCCAATATACAATAGGGCAAAGAAGAGGGATAGGGGTATCGGATACTTACCCTTTGTACGTTTGTGATATAAACCCTGAAGAAAATACAGTTTATGTAGGGTACGAACAAGATACATATTCAAGTGAACTTAAAGCAAACAAGGTAAACTGGCAGCAGAGCGAATTTAAAGATAAAGAATTTAAAGCTCTTGCTAAAATCAGATATAATACAGAAGCAAAACCCTGCAGAGTTTTGCCTGACAAAGAAGGGTTCAGGGTCCTATTTGACGAGCCTGTATTTGCCATAGCTAAAGGTCAGATATGTGTTATATATGATGAAGACAACAGCTTCTTAATTTGCGGCGGCAGGATTGTCTAATCTACTTCAAAGTTTTTATAAATTTTAATATTTCCTGATTATGCCAATAAGGGTCTTCATGTTCGCCTTTTTCTGAAATGTACAATTTTGTAGCAGGATTTTTTTTGTTAAGCTCTATACTCATCTCATAAGGGATAAAAGAATCAGGCTTGGAATGGAGTATCAGAGTACTTGAGTTGATTTTGTCTATCTTTGCCAAATTATCAAATTTTTGTGTTACAGGCACCAGGGTAAATACAACACGGTTCAAAACATATTGAAAAGGGTTATTACTGAGCAGTTTTGCTCCGTATTTTTTCATATCATCCATACTTGTAAAAGCGGCTTCTATAATAACACCTTTAAATTTATGCTTTGTTGCGGCTTCGGTAGCAACAGCACCGCCCAAAGAATGCCCCCAAATAATAATATCATTTTCGGTTATGTTATAGTCGCTGCAAATATGTTCTATAAATTTGTCCAAATCACTGTATATCCCTTCTTCAGAAGGCTTATTGGTACTTTGTCCGTAACCCCTGTAATCATATAGAATAACAGGATAATTATTCTGAACCAGGAATTTAATTTTCTCCTGAAAGTAGCTCATATTACGAAAAGTACCCTCTGTATACAATATGGTAGGTTTATCTTTTTCTCCTCTTATATACCAGTAGGAAAGAACTGTATCATCATCAATTCTCTGTGAATTTGCCGTAAATTTATCAAGCAAATATAATTCCGGAGGCAGATAAGCTTTTTCAGGGTGATAGACAGACTTTTTTTCCACATCAAATGCGTATACATAAATATAAAATACGGATATTAAAAATAAAGTAAATAAAATAACTTTTTTAAATGTAAATTTCATCAGCTTCCACTCTTAATTCAATGATTCTTCATTAGTATTATAGTATAAAAGATTAATTATTACTTAATATTTGACCCCATGTTCAGATAATATAGTATAATAATTAAACTGAGATTTGATTTATATGTTTATAGTAAAAGATAAGATGAAAAAGAATTTTAGAGAAGAACTTTACGATTATATCCCGCCTTCACTTCGCCGTAAAAAAGCGGATCCTTTTATTAAGGCGAAATTTAGTCCATTTTGGATGATGATTTGGGATTTTTTTGTTAGCCAGATGATTAGCAGGCGCTTTTATTCTATCAGGATAAAAAACCTGAAACATTATGACGCGATTGACCCTGATGCGGCAACAATTTTTTATGCACAGCATAATTGCTGGTGGGATGGTATTATTGGCTATTATTTATGCAGAAATATTTTAAAAGTTCCTATGAATATTATGGTGGAGGATTTAATAAAATTTCCGCTTCTTGCTAATGTAGGTGCGTTTTCTGTCGATAAAAAATCGCCAAAATCCACTTTGCATGTGGTAAATTATTGTGCGGACTTTTTAACAAAAGAGAAGATTAACTTATGGCTGTTCCCCCAAGGTGTTATCAAACCACCAAACCACAGACCTTTGGAATTTCAGAAGGGTTTAACCTACATAGCGCAAAAATGTAAAAAAATTAATCTTATACCCGTTGCAGTTCAATATCCTTTTGTAAGGCAAGGGCTGCCGGAAGTTTTAATTGATATGGGCAAACCTATCTTTTTGGACAAAGATATTAATCGCAGTGAATACACCGCATTTTTAGAGAATGATTTTACCAATATGCTTGAGAACCAGCTTACAGAAATTTCCAACGGTGAAATATACAAGTATGAAATATTCTGGAGAAAAGCGGACGGCTTCGGCAAAACTCTTGAAAAAATCTTCAAAAACAGAATTAAGTAAGCGCTCTAATATCGTTTAAGAACGCTGTATTTGTGCGGATTTTTTTAATTTCCTCGACATCAACGGTTATCCGCAGAGCGGTTTGTTTGTCCTCAGCCTGAATAATTATATCTCCCCAAGGGTTGACCGCCATCGAGTGTCCTGCAAAATTATTGCAGCAGGCGCCGCACGATACCAAACAGCATAAATTTTCCAAAGCTCTTACCCTGTTTAGCAAAATCCAATGTTCAAGACGTTCCGCGCCCCAAGCCGCAGGAACAACAAATATTTCTGCCCCGTCTTGAGCCATTTTTCTGAACTGTTCGGGAAATCTTAAATCATAACATATTGCAAGCGCATATTTTATTCCTTCTATATCAACTATTTTTGTGTCAACACCGTTCGATACAAACTTCCCCTCTGTGCTTCCGCAATGCGAAAATGTATGAATTTTCCTGTATTTTGATATGATTTCACCTTTTCTGTTCAAAACCAATGTTGTATTATAAAATTTACCCTCATGAGTTTTTTCAAAAAAACTTCCGCCTATTATATTTGTATTGTATTTTTCGGCAATGCCGCTTAAAAACGTACTTATAGGTCCTATAGTATTTTGAGCTGTTTCGGGTATATGGTCATAATCAAGTCCTGTTATAAACAACTCCGGTAAAATAACCACATCCGGCTTAAAATCAACATTTTCTCTAAGCATTTTGCTTACGGTTTGATAATTTTTCACCTGATTACCGATTAACGGCTCAAATTGCAGTGCCAGTACCTTTACCATATTTAATTTCCCTGAAATTTGTAAGGAAGCTCCCTTGTCATGATAACTTTTGCTTTGTTATTATAATATTTGTCCTGATACCAGCGTCCCAAAAATTTGCCTTTATCATTATAAACAAATTCATCGTATTCGCTTTGCGCATATACAACAGAGCCTAATTTACCGTTCATATAATATTGGGCTGATGAAACGGGGTAGTCGTTATAATTTTTATCAAAAATTTCCACGCTGAACAAATTCCCGATTGCGTTGTAATAATAGCAATGTTTAGGATTTTTTTTATAAATTACACCATAAGCATAAAGTATTTTTTTCATATAAAACCCTGCTATTAATCTGTCCTGAAGATTAGTTTGACCGGTTTTCAGATAATACATATTCATTGGATAGTTTGGATCCTTTTGAAAATCATTGTATTTTTCTTTTAAATAATTCTTATCCATTGTTCTAACTAATTTGTCGGTAAAAAGCCGGTCTTTCAAATTTTGTATTTCCAAATCCCTGTCATTTTGAGTGAGTTTTGGCCAATTAAACTCAACTCCGCCTTCTAAAACAGCAGCGTTAGCGAGCATTAACGGTGTATAAACAAACATAAATAATATAAAAATTATTAGTATTTTAATTTTTTTCATAAAAACCGCCTTCTTTTAAATTAATTTCAATTTAAAAAGTTCTATTCTTTCCCCTCTTATACTGTACAATCCTTGTGATATAAAAGTAAGCCCTTTAATTAAGCCGAATTTCTGGTACCTTTCTTTAAAAGAATGTGTCGTATAAATACTGTCATGCTGGATACTGTTTATAATACGCTTAAGGATTTGAAGTACAAAGAAGTTCATTGCATTCGGCATCTGCGCATCTAAAACTGTCTTGCAAGAGATAGCATATCCGATAGAATTAAGGGCATTATTTTGTTTTTCCAAAAGTTTTTCAAAATTTATAAGAAAATTTATAGCATCTTCCTGAGCATAAAAAATTACCACCTTTAACTTATCATCTTCAATGTCATTTGAGGAGAGAGGATGACCTTTGTACATTCGTACGTTTAAAAAAAGCTCCTCTTCTGATTTAGCAAGCGTTTTTTTTATTTCCGTTTCAGGGGTGCTGCTTATTGTAAAGCGTTCAAAATTTAACTCCGTCATTAAATAGATTGTTTGTTGCTGGTATAAGAATGTTAAATACTCTTCCTCCTGTTTCTTGTTTGCTTCAATAGTTTTATTTATCGTCATAGTCTGATGTTGCCTTTTTGCAAGTTTTTCAAAATAATTTACGGCGCCTTCCAATGTGCCGATTAAGAAAAAGACCAAAATTAAAAATACTGTTGCTACCATTGGCGTTAAATCAATATTTTCGACAACATATACTCCGAAATTTGACACAAATTCTATAATAGGCTGACATACCGTACCCAGCAGCACACGATAAGAGTTTAAGTCAGGAGAATTAATCTGCAAAATTATCCAATATACAATCAAAGATGGTATCATAAGGATGATTAGCAACTGTATCAGCTTTATTAAATTTCTTGCAAGATTTCCCATATTTTACAAAATCACATTATCAATTAACCTAACATTATTTAATTTTACGGCTATAGCTATAAAAGTATTATGTTGTAATTTGTCCGAATAATCAAGATTATTAAGACTATGCGCTTCAAGATATTCTATTCTTATTGAATTATCAAGTAATTCCAGTGCTTGCTTAAAAACCTTATCCTTGTCGGTTACACCTTGCGTGTATAACTCTTGTATTTTGCCAAGAACAGCATTAATGGAAGCCGCTTTTTCTTTTTCCTTAGCAGTAAGATAGGAATTCCTTGAACTCAAAGCAAGCCCGCTCTCCTCTCTTATAATGGGGCATAATACTATCTCCGCGGGTATGTTAAGATTTTGGCACATTTGTTTTAAAATAATGAGCTGCTGCAAATCCTTTTGCCCGAAAAATGCATAATCGGGAGTTGTTATGTTAAAGAGTTTCAATACAACGGTTGCAACCCCGTTAAAATGTCCCTGCCTTGTTTTACCGCACAGTTTATCGTTATAAAATCGGGGAACCTGCACTGTAAAATTATGTTTACCTTCGTACATATCACTGACATCAGGGTGAAAAATCAAATCAACGCCCGCCTGTTCGCACAGTTTTTTGTCCCTGTCAAAAGTTCTGGGGTATTTATCAAAATCCTCATCAGGACCAAACTGTGTAGGATTAACAAAGATACTGACTACTACTTTATCACAGGAAGTACGGGCTTTGTCTATCAGACTTTTATGTCCGGCATGCAAAGCGCCCATAGTCGGAACAAGCCCTACATTAAAACCTTGTTGTTTCCATTCCCTGATTATTTCTCCGGTTTCTTTTACTGTTTTACATACGTGCATTTGAAAATTTTTCTTTCTCTTCTTCTGTGATATTAAATTTATGAACATCTTCAGGAAACTTGCCTTTTTTTACGTCTTGTGAATAACTCGAAACAGCTTGTGAAATTACTTCATTCAAATCAGCATATTTTTTTACAAATTTAGGGGTAAAGTCGCTGAACTTCCCGAGTAAGTCGTCAACTACCAGAATTTGACCGTCGCAATATTGTCCTGCTCCTATTCCTATTGTCGGTACGGTTAAGTTTTCGCTTATATATTTTGCGGGGATTTCGGGAACCATTTCAAGCACCAAAGCAATAGCGCCTGCTTCTTCAAGCTGCTTTGCCTGCGCCAAAACATCCTGCGCCTGCGCAAATTCTTTTACCTGAACTTTGTATCCGCCAAGCTTATCAACATGTTGAGGCGTAAACCCCAAATGCGCCACAACAGGAATATTGAGATTTTTCAGCTCTCTTACAAGATTAAGTATATGTTCATTGCAAGTTTCAAGTTTAACGCCCTTAGCACCTGCCTCTATAAAAGCTTTTGCATTTTTTATTCCTGCTTCAAGCGAAGTTTCATAAGTCCCCGCAGGCATATCCGCTATTAAAAGGGCATTCTCCACTCCGTTGGCAACTCCTTTTGTAAATATAAGCATTTCATCCATACCGATTTGGCAAGTATCTTTATATCCCATCATGACCATTGCGGCAGAATCACCAACCAAAATCAAATCAATACCGGACTTGTCTATAATCTTTGCTGTGGAGTAATCGTACGCTGTTATACAGACAATTTTTTGTTGAGCTTTTTTCATTTGAATTAAAGTTTCTGATGTTATGTGCTGCATTTTTAACTTTACCTCGGTTCAAACGGCAAATCTACTTTATTTGCATCAAATTTTTTCTTATACCAAATGTATACAACCCGGGACAAACGGGTAGGACTATGGCGGACAAAACCGTTTTTGTCTTCTTCTATAAGTTTTCTTCTTATTACATTAAGCCCTAATTTCTGAACTTCTTCTTTATCGTATTTTACGGGGAACGAACCTGCTATCTGATATTTATCAGCCAGATTGTCAGGCAATTCGTTATTAATAAATACGGTATCTATAATATTTTTGTTTTTGGAATGATTTAAAATTGCTTTCAGATGGTCAGACACCGTATAATCATCGGTTTCACCGGGTTGTGTCATTACATTGCAAATATAAGCTTTTTGTGCAGAGGCGCCGGCTATAGCCTGTGTAATTTCTTCTACCAATAAATTGGGGATTACACTGGTATAAAGACTGCCCGGTCCCATTATAATTATATCGGCATCACTAATATTATCCAGAGCCTCTTTAAGCGCTTTAGGATGCTTAGGCTCGCAAAATAATCTTATTATTTTGCCCTGAGCCTCGGGAATGTTAGACTCGCCGTCTATTATCCTGCCGTCTTCCATTTCCGCTCTTAGGCGCATATCGTCCAAAGTAGACGGCAGTACCCTGCCTCTTATGGCTAAAACCTTTGAAGATTCTTTAATTGCGCTATACATATCACCTGTGATTTCACATAACACGGATAAAAACAGGTTGCCAAAACTATGTCCTTCAAGCCCGCTGCCTTTTTTAAATCTGTATTGAAAAAGCTCCGTTACCAAATCTTCTTCATCAGCCAAAGCCGCAATGCAGTTTCTGATATCACCGGGAGGAAGCACCCCGAACTCTGCTCTTAACCTGCCGGAGCTGCCGCCGTCATCTCCAACCGTTACAATGGCGGTAAGGTTATTGGTTATATTTTTAAGCCCTTTTAAAATTGTGGACAAGCCGGTGCCGCCGCCTATTACAACTATTTTCGGTCCTTTGTTAAGCATCCTTCTTTTGAATAAATTTTCTAAAACCAAATCTTTATTTTTAGGGTTGATAGCATCGAACATTGAAATATACGCTCTTCTTAACCCCAGATAAAAAGCCCCTGCACCCGCAAGTATCAGAGTAATACCGGCTATCTGCAGATTAAGTTTGGAGGCTATGGATTTCAAAAACGTTACTATTTCATACACAGGTTCAAGGGTAAAGAAAAATACCGCACCTACAAACAGAAAAAGTGCGCCTAATAATACCAGTAAAAACCATCTTTTAACCTGCAAACCCGGAATCAACCAGGTGGTATACTTATTAAATAATTTCAACTTATTCCCCTAAATCCAGCTCTTATCTTCCATAATACTCAATGCCAAAGGCACGGGACGCTCGAGTTTGTTCTTTACTGTTTGCGCTATATCAAGTGAAATTTCATTCTTCATATTAAGATGTATTGACTCAAATTTAACTTTGGTTAATCCGCCTTCTTCATTAACTACGGATTGGTTTTCCAGTAAATTTTCAAGCACTTTCACGCTGTAGTCTATATCTACAATATCCTTTGCCTCAAAATCAGGAGTACCGTCAATTTTATATTTTTTATCCAAAAATACTTCACCTGCGCATTTTATCCCTGCAAGCTCGGCTGCTTTTCTTAAATTCGGACATTCGCAAGCCAGCAAAACAAGCCATTTATCAGTTTTTGCAATAGCTTTTGCCATAGAAAGCATTGTCTGAAAATCATTTACGGCTTTTACATAAAGCGCACCATGCGGTCTTACATGCGTAACTTTTAGCCCATAAGCCTTTGCCAAAGATGATATTGCACCTATTTGAAACAGTACCAAGGCTTCCATTTCTTCCTCATTCAAATCCATTGTCCTGTAACCAAAACCCTGAATATCGGGATATCCTATATGCGCTCCGATTTCTACGTTGTAATTTTTGGCATACAATAAAGCGTTCCTGATAGTTAACGGGTCGCCCGAATGCGCAGCACAAGAAATATTGACTGCAGAAGCGTAAGGTAGAAGTTCAAGTTCAAGCTCATTGTGATAAACACCGAAGCTTTGCGCTAAATCACAGTTGGTGTTTATATAGTAAATCTTTTTTTCCGTATCTTTTTTTAAATCATTTATTGATAACATTATTCGTGCTCTCTATTTGTACGACATTATTATTATACAATATCAAAAATATTAGTCTAATATTAGTTAAGCAATTTCTTTATGTTATACTCCTAACGAAAGAGGAATATTATGGATAAAGAAGGAATAATAAAAAAGGACTTTGAAACTGTTTGGCACCCTTTTACACAAATGAAAGAATTAGAAGAAGATAAGCCTATAGTAATTGAAAAAGGAGAGGGAATTTATCTTTATGACATTGACTCAAACCGCTACATAGACGCCGTTTCTTCCTGGTGGGTTAACACCTTGGGGCATTGCAACCCAAAAATAAACAAAGCTTTAATTAATCAGGTTCAAAAACTGGAACATTGTATGTTTGCAGGGTTTACTCATGAAAATGCCGTAAAACTTGCCTCTGAACTTGTAGAACTTACGGATAATGCTTTCACTAAAGTTTTTTACTCTGATAACGGCTCTACTGCGGTAGAAGTTGCATTGAAAATGGCATATCAGTACCAATCACAAACAGGTCGGGCGGAGAAAACAAAATTTGTTGCTTTAAAAAATTCATACCATGGCGATACATTAGGAGCTGTTTCTGTAGGCGGGGTGGACTTGTACCACAAAGTTTACAAACCGATTATTTTTGACGTATTGCAAGCTCAAAGCCCTTCATGCTACCGCTGCCCTTGCTCTGAAACACCTGAAACATGCCATGAAGAATGCTTTGAAAGTATGCGAAATATTATAGAAGAAAATCATGCTTCCATCTCAAGCGTTATAATGGAGCCTTTAATTCAGGCAGCAGGCGGGATGATTATATACAAAAAAGAATACCTTGAGAAACTTCGTGAAGTCTGTGATAAATACGAAATTATTTTAATCTTTGATGAAGTTGCAGTCGGTTTTGGCAGGACAGGCAAGCTCTTTGCTTATCAGCATACAAAAGTTGTTCCCGATATTATTTGCCTTGCTAAAGGCATTACGGCAGGATATATGCCTCTGTCTGTAACGCTTACAAATGACAAGATTTATAATGCTTTTTATGATGACTATGAAAAAAACAAAACCTTTTACCACGGACACAGCTACACCGCTAATGCATTGGCTTGCGCCGTTGCCGTTGAAAATTTAAGAATTTTAAAAGAAGACAAAGTTCTTGAGAGCCTAGACAGCAAGATTGAAAAATTTAAAACAGAACTTGCAAAATTAAAAGACCTTGAGTTTGTCGGAGATGTGAGGCAGCTCGGTATGATATGTGCCGTTGAACTTGTAGAGGATAAAATTTCAAAAACACCCTTGGGTCATGACAAAATGAAACGTTTTTATAAAAACGCACTCAAATATGGCGCTATTTTGCGTCCTTTAGGCAATGTGGTTTATTATCTGACTCCGTATATAATTACTGATGAGCAAATTGAAGAATTATGTGAAATAACACGAAAAGCGATTTTAGAAATATAGCGCCGTTATATACTCCATTTAGATGTTTTTTTGCTTTGGAGGCTAAAGTTTCACGCTAAAAATCCGATAACACTAATGTTTAGTTGTTGTTTGTAAAATCAGGCAAAACTGAATAAATACTCGTGTCTAAACCATTATTGTAAGGATTTTTCATGCCTAATCAAAGGACGCTCGGGAATTTTACCGACATTAACGAATTTAAGAACACTAAAAAGCTGCTGTACTTGGCAAAAAAATCTCACGAAAATTACCTGTTAAAATCACAGGAAGCCGACCTGCAGAATGCTATTGACTATTATATCCAGGCAATGAAAATAGCCCCGCATATTTCAGAGCCTTATTATAAACTTGCCATTTTACTTTATACAAAAAATCAAATTTCCGTAGAGCAGGGAATAGAGCAGTGCAGAAAGGCGATAATGCTGTCGCCGTCCTGCCCTAAAGCACGTTTATTTTACGGTTATTTTTTGAATTTGGCGGGATATCACGCACAAGCAAGATACGAGTTTTTACGCGCAATAAAATCCAACCTGTTCACCTCTTCCCCTGCCAGAATTGCTCTGGCTTTAAGTCTTTTGGAAGGTATAAGAAACGGGGAGCTTTCCTTTAACAAGTTCTTAAATGCCATCTACTATTTATTCAGCGGAAGCGTGCTTACATTATTTGATATGCCGACGTTAAATTTATTTTACCGCAGCTTTATATGTAACCTTTCGGTGTTTTATTACAATGTAAAAGGGTTTTTCTTAAAGCAGGTAAAAAAATACGATTTGGCGACACAAAATTATGAATGTGCGGCGAAAAACACCCCGAAAACGGAACAGTTTTACATCAAAGCCGGCGATACGGCATTTAAAGCCAAAGATACAAACCATGCCATACAGTCTTATAAAAAAGCGCTGGAATATAACCCTTATAACACTCAAATAATTCTAAAACTCGCAACTATTATGCAAAACTACTGTGAAAACAAGGAAGACGAGTTAATTGAATGCTATACAAACCTCTTAAAAGCTGATCCTTGCAACGCAAGGATTTGCTATGAACTCGGGAACTTATACATCCGTGTGGATGACAGATTTTCAGCGTTAAATTCCTTCAAAAGGGCTGTTGATATTGAACCTAATAACCCGTTTTACAGAAACAGTCTGGCATATACTTACATACAGTTAAAACACTATGATGAAGCCCTTGTTCAATATAAAAAAGCAATAAACCTAAACCCCGACAACAAGTGGACCTCAATAGTCTGTCAGGCACAAGGAGCCATTTACTATCAGGTAAAGGAGAACTATGAAGCCGCCATTACCGCTTATGAGGCAGCAACGGTACTTGATAAAGAAAATTATGACGCTTTTTATTCTTTGGGCGAAATTTACCATGAAAAAGAGCGGTTTGATAATGCAATCGAAAACTACTGTCTTTCATTAAAAATTCAGGAAACACCCAAAGCCTACTGTGCTCTGGGTATTGCTCTTTGGCAGATAGACAAAACAGAAGAATCCATTATCGCATTTGAACAATGCCTGTATTTAGATTCTGAAAATTCAGATGCATATAATAATTTAGGCACGATTTATTTAGACAGCTGCGGAGAAGTTGAAAAAGCGATGGTATTTTTCAGCAAAGCTGTTGAATATAATCCGTCCGATACTATTGCTTATTACAACCTTGGCAGGGTGTATCAAATACTTCAAGAGCCTGACTTAGCAGCAAAAAATTATCAAATGGCAATAGACTTAAATAAAATCACGGATAAATTAGACCAAAACGAAATAGAACAAAGATTATATTCTATATTTGAATAACTAAAACCCCGGAAGATTTGGAATATCATCATTATTTTTAGGCTTTCTGCCGCGTTTTTTAGGCTTTATCTCCATAAAATCCACTTTGTAAGGGGTTTGTTCTATAGTTACCGATTTTGGCGTTTGCAAGGGTTGCTGCGCAGCAACCGGTTTGACCTCTTTAACAACAGACTGAGTAACAACCGGAGGAGCTTGTTGTTGAAGTATTGTATTACGCTGACTTTCTTTTACTATTGCAAAATCTTCAAGCACCCATGCTTTACCCTGTTTTTTAACAAATAAATTCATGCCCAAGCGCTCCCCATCAGCAGCCCTTAGTTGTTTTCTCGGATTATTAATATAGTTAGCCTTAACACGCCCGTCAATGTATTCTACTCTTTCCAATCCACAGCAATTATTTCTTTGCATGGAACGCAAATCGTAAGCATCTTGTCCCGTAAAAACGTTTTGTTTTATTATTGTTCCCTTTCCTACATGGGTTGATGATGAGTAAGGGGTAACGGAAAAATCAAAATCAGCTTTCTTCAATTTCTTTGCAAAATCACTGCCATAATCATTAAGCCTTCTTGTTAAAGCCTTAAAAACCCCGTCATGCGAAACGGTTATTCGCTCAAAAGTATCTGCCGCTCCGCCTGCAGCTTTAACCTTGTTCAATATATTATAAACAGGGATAACAGATGAGAAACTCGTTTTTTGGGACTGTGTATAGTTGTTGGAAATTTGCATGGATTTTTAACCTTTCAAGCCGTTATAAAAATTTTAATGCAAAATATAAAAAAAGTTGCCAATTTTGATAAAGAAATATTAAGAGTACTTTACAAAAAACGATTAAAATTTTTGTATTTTGCACAAAATATAATCATAATAAGGAAATGACTATAGGGGGTGTGCCGGCATGGCATTTCAGGTAGAGTATTTAACAAAAGCTTCAGATTATGACTTGGACACTAAACAGCAGGTGTTCTATGTTTTGGAGCGCCCAAAATTTTTATCTGAAGTTTTTAGCGAAAAAATCCCTGTTCCGCCGGAATATTACCTGAACAGACCTATACCGATAGACAGTCTGACGTCTTGGCGGATTTCCAATACTAAAAAAGATTTATAAACAGTTAAATAAAATTTATACCTAACCGGGTAGTTGTTAGTCTGTGAAAAAGATGGTTATATAATAGTATCTTTTTCATACTTCCAGCTATTCTTAATTCCAAACTATTACGGGCATCTGCCCGTTTTTTTTATATTATACTTTTGCAAAAGTATATACAAATTAATTACTTTTGATATTTATGTTACAATTTCTTAATATCATACAAACAGAGTAGCAAATTTTTAAAAAGCGACGGTTTAATATACTGAATGTAAAAATGGTAACTATGGTTAAATTTTAATAAAGGAGAGTAAAATGACGGATATACACAATCACAACATCAACAAGCTAAATCAGACAGGCTTGAACTTTGAAGGTATTCAACCTAAAGAAGCTAAACATGCTAATCAGGAAGCCGCCAAGGAAATTAAAAACCTTGATAAGGCTCACAGCGCTCTTGTCGGACGTTCTATGGTTAACAAAACCAATAAATTAGCGTTTGACGGCGCATTAGCAAAAAGTGTCAAAGCTGACCTTGCGGAATTGAATGCTAATCCGCAAGCAGTTGCAGCATCCAATGCAATTTTTGAAGCTGCACTCAAAAAAGGCTATTCGTACGAGCAAGCTGCCTCAATGTCAAGAATAGCATTTGAAGATTTTAAAGAAAAAATTTAAGCTAAAAGCTTTTCTCTGAGCCTTATTAGCCCATCTTGCAAGTTATTGCGTTGGGCTATTTTGTATGATTTTTGGTAAAAGTCAGCTGCACGTTTAGCATGCCCGCTGTCTTTCATAAAATCGCCCGCCTGCTCATAAATTTGGCTGAGAGAGGTTTCATCACCGAGTTTACTTGTAATTATGGCGGAATCTTTCAGGTATTTTAGCGCTTTTTCCGCAGCGCCCGTATTTTTGTGGGTAAGGGCTGTATTTTGGAAAATCTCACTCATTGCGCTCAGGTCAGAAGTTTGCTTTGCACCGTCCAGCGCGACTTTATAAAATTGGAGGGCTTCTTTTGCGCTGTACGCTTTTGTAAACATTTTGCCGATAGCCGTAAGCACACCTGTTTGACCTTGTATATTGTCATTCTCGCCGTTTAACCCTACGGATTTAAAATAATGGTTCATAGCAGCGTCCATATTACCGTTGTCGTCATAAATCCTGCCCATCAGAGTATGATTGCCGGCTCTTAGATAAGTATCGTTTATTTCATAAGCAAGCAAGGCGGAAGCGTTAAGGCAATCAAGCGCTTGTGAGAGATTATTTTGCGAGTTTTGCAGGTTGGCGATTTTTGAATAGATTTCTGCCATCGCTAACTTATCACCTGTTTTTTGTGCCATTTCAAAAGCTTTTGAATAAAGTTTTTGGGACTCTTGCGGGTTTGTCTTCGCAATATCATCGGCTTTTTTAATTGTGTTTTCAATCTCATCATTTCCGCTCTTAATCGTTTCTTGGGGAGGTGCGGTTTCCGAAGGGGCGGTTTCTTTCAGGGCGCTTTTCTTGGCAAGATTTTCTTTCGCTAACCTGGCGGTTTGCGGAGCTTCGCCCGTTATGGTTTCGAATGCGCCTTTTTTTATGCTTTTATCGGCCTTAAAGTCGATACTTTGCATAAGAAGTGCATCCACCCAGTCTGTAACTACTTTTGAGGATTTGTTAAGCGCCTTGGTAATATAGCCGTCCAATACCTCGGCTGCGCTTTTCAGGTTAGAGGTTATGATTTTTTTTGAAGGTAATTCTTTATCGGTTTGTTTTCCAACAAGGTTAAGGTAAGCGCGGACTTCTTCCTCTACATCCGGAGGCGCCCCTATTGCGTTGATTGTAGATTCAAAGTCTATTAAAAGCTGCGAAATATTTATTTTTTTGGAGCCGGTTTGAATAGGCACACTGTGATGGTAAGCCGTGCTTTGTCTTTGCCCCTTTTCCTGATAATTATTCGGGGTAACAGCCTGCTTTTGAGACTCTGTTGGAGCCTCCTGCTGTTCTTGAGATATGTTTCTTTTCTTTATCTGCGGGGTGTACGGACGGTATCCCGTTTGATAAATCGTATTGTTATACACTTCTTACCTTCATCTTACCTGTATTAGTGATATCGGAAAATTTCACTTAAAACTTTAGGAAAGCATGTGAAAATCCTTCATTTACACTAGATTTTAATGAAGGCATGGAATTTTTCTAAATTAAAAAATAATAATTGTTTTTAAAATCATGACTTTTATATTATAGTAGTTATAAGTTTGGACTTATTTGAGATTGAATATGGCAAAAGCAAAACCGATAAGTGTGTTTACTATCATAGGTAACGGAACAAAACTGTATTTCCAGAATTTAATAACCTTAACAATACCGGTTTTAGCCCCTGTTTTAGGGATGCTTGCAGGCTTAGCATTGATACTGCTGCCTGTTTTTTACGTCAGCAAAAACGCTGTTGAAATAGTACAAATTCCGATATTTTCAAATATTATAACCTTGCTTATAACAACTCTTATAGCTACAATACCCGGATTTATCGTATTTAAGCTTGCATTTTGGAATTATATGCTGAAGATGGTATCTCTAAACCTAATCACAAGCGATATTATCAAGAAAAAAATACCGAAACATCACTCCCACTATACAAAAATCATATCTTTGCGTACAAAAGATTATTTGATAATGCTGTTTATTTGGCTTTTGTTGTGGATTATGGCGATAATTTTACCGTGCGGAATATTTTTATTTGATGTTCAGCCGTTATTGGTTCCTTTTTTACTTGTAGGGCTTGAAGCTATAATGATATTTTTAATGATGATTTTGTCGGTATATTTAAGCCTTAGCTTTCAGGTGTTCGGGTTTGAACCGGCTTTAACTCCGATTCAAACTCTTGAGCGCAGTTTCAGCCTTATTGTCAACAATTTTTGGCGGACACTGTTAATCCTTATTGTATTGACCATAATTACCAGTCTTGTTGTTCCTCAAATTATCGTATGGTTTGCGGATATTTTAATGCTGAAAAATACAATTGCGGCGCCTTTTGAAAATATCATTTCTTCTTACGTTGCAAACAGCAAAATTGCAGCGGATTTTATGATTATGAACGACTGGTTTTCGTACGGTTCAAGCCAAAAGTTCGCTTCTGAAGGCGGTAAACAGGCAGCTGCAACAATAATCTCCATCGTAATTTCCATGCTGATGATGCCTTTGGGAATATGCTATTACGTTCTTTTATACAACAATGCTAAAAGCAAGCTGGAAGCAAAAAACCCGGAACAAATAATTACAAAACAAGAAAACAAGTCCAAGAAAAAATAATATGTTTAAATGTACAAAATGCAAAAAGATAGACAAGTTTGAACTTATGTTCAGTCCCGATTACAAAGGCAAAGGCGACATGTCTAAAGTCTTTAACGAAAAGGGGCAGATTGTAATAACCGTTGACGGGTATACATTTATTCCGGACCTTAATTTTATGAACGGACATGCAGTGTGCAGCTACTGCGGGGAAATCAACTGTTGGGAATACAGCTTTACAAAATAAATTTAATACTCATTTGACTATGGGATAATATTATTTTTATGTTTAAATGTTATTAGGAAATATTTTTTGAATGAGGAGTTATTATGTCAAAACATAAGCAACACAATGAAAAAAAAGGGCTCAACCCTTTCAAACAAAATAACGCGGAAGTTCAGGAAAATATAAACGAACAACAAACAGAACCTGAAGCACAAGCGCAGGAAGAAGTTGTTGAAAAAGATAATGCGCAGGCGCAAGAACTCGAAACGCTGAAAAATCAATATCTAAGGCTTGCCGCAGACTTCGATAACTATAGAAAAAGACAGGTTCAAGAGCGGGAGCAGCTTCTAAAATACGGCGCCGAAGACACCATAAAAAAACTTATACCTGTTTTAGATACTTATGAACGTGCCAAAAAATCTTGCGAAAATATGGAAGATACGGCGCAATTAAAGGAAAGCTTTGAAATGGTGTTCAAGCAATTGTTTGACATATTGGAAAAAGCCGGAGTTAAAAAAATAGAAGCGCTGGGACAGCAATTTGACCCTAATATACATGATGCAGTGATGCAAACCCCGACAAACGAACATCCTGACCAAAGTATAATAGATGAGCTGCAAACAGGCTACACTCTGGGGGATAGAGTATTAAGACCTACATTAGTTAATGTGGCAACGGGAGAGTAAATTTACAGATGCAACGAGATTATTATGAAATTTTGGGATTAGGCAGAGAATCAACGCAAGACGATATAAAAAAAGCATTCAGAAAAAAAGCCAGAGAATTACACCCCGATGTAAATAAAGCTCCCGATGCGGAAGAGCGGTTCAAAGAATTAGGGCAGGCATACGAGGTTTTGAGCAATGAAGAAAAACGCTCAATGTATGACCGCTACGGCTTTGACGGATTGAAAAATGCGGGATTTGATACATCAGGACCGTTTGACTTCGGGTTTGGAGATTTGGGCGATATTTTATCAAGCTTTTTTGGTGCAGGCTTTGCCGGCGGATATTCAAGAAGCAATCCTAACGCACCTCAACGGGGAAGCGACTTAAGGCTGGATATCAATATAGCATTCAAAGAGGCTGTTTTCGGCATTGAAAAAGAAGTGGAAATAGACCACCTGGAAACCTGCGAAAGCTGCGATGCAACAGGCGCAAAAAAAGGCAGTTCGCCTGTAACATGCCCGACTTGCGGCGGCGCGGGACAAATCAGACAAACAACAAGAACCATTATGGGTACTTTTACACAAGTAGGTATTTGCCCCGACTGCAGCGGTACGGGTAAAAAAATACTTGAGAAGTGTCCTGATTGCAACGGCGAAGGAAGAAAAACCGTTTCCAAAAAGATAAACATAAAAATCCCCGCAGGAGTCGATAACGGCGCTCAAATGAGAGTACAGGGACAAGGCGATGCGGGAACAAAAGGCGGACCTAACGGCGACTTGTATATAGTTATACATACAGCAGCCGACAAAAAATTCAAAAGAGACGATTTCAATATTTTCTCTACGGAATATATTTCTTTTTCCCAAGCTGTACTGGGTGATGAAATTGAAGTGGAAACACTTGAAGGCACTCACAAAATCAAAGTAGCGCCCTCTACCCAGACAGATACCATTATTAAAATTAAAAACCAGGGCGTTCCTTACCTTAACAACCCTTCAAAAAGGGGGGATGCTTATGTAAAGCTGGTACTTTCCACGCCCGTTAATGTTTCGGAAGAGGAAAGAAAGCTTTACCAACGGCTTTTTGAAATAGAAAATCACAAGAAATCCAAAGAATCAATTTTGGATAAAGTAAGAGATGCTATCTCAGGGAGTACCAAATAATACTGATTAGAGGTGCAATATGAAAAACTCAACCACGATTAAATTTAGTCCTTTGTTAAAGCTTTTTACAGCATTTTTTCTGTTTTTATTTTTAGCAGGATTTGCAGAGCAGGTATTTTGCTCTCAAATTCCCGAAAAAGAACTCGCCATATTCAAACAAAACTTCCCTCAGTTAAAAGTCAGATTTGACGCGTTGGTGGAATTGCCCGACGGAACTTTATATGTGCCAGTTTACCCGTTAAAAAGTGAGTTCCCTAAAGAAGAGGTAAAAGTAACAAAAGTATTACCTGCCGGCAAGCAGCTAAAAGACCGTCCTGATTTTTTCATGTACAATACAAATTTTGCATTCTTTAAAATTATAACAAAACCTAATCAAGCTCCGACTCTCTTATCAAGCGACCAAATCCCCTCCGAAGTAAAAATGGGAATGCTTCCGCAGGATTTGCTCGTACCGACAGGGCTTAAAATCCCTTCTGATTTAAGAATTATTTTAGGTGATTTAATTATCTCCATAGCACCAAGCGATGAGTTTAAAGAAACTAATATTGTTACAAACAAGCCCGTCACTTCTAAGCGTTCTTCCCAAAATACAGCTGACACGCAGCCTGTAAGTTCAATTAAAGAACTTGCAAATAAAAATTTCTACTCAACAAGTTTTGACAAAAATACATTAACCGTTTTAAATACAGCAAACGGCAAAGCTTTTAGAGAAATAGCCTTTCGCTCAATTCCTTCCGACGTGAAAATCATGCACTCGGGACAGTATATTTTGCTCACAACAATGAGTACAGACTCTTTATTTATTATAGACAGTGAAAAAGCAAAAGTAATCAAAGAAATTAAAGTAGGCAAAAAACCCTTTAGCATTGCAATAGCAGACCGGCAGAATAAGGCTTTTATCGCAAATAAAGACGACGGTACCATAAGCATTATCGACTTAACAAAAATGGAAGTTCAGGAAACAATAAAAGTAACCGGAAATCCAAGCTATCTTGCCGTATCACCCGACCAAACAAAATTATACTATCTCGACAGCACTGCAGGCAGTGTTTATCAGATTGTAAAAGCGGAAGACTACTTTGAAGGGTATAAATGTATAAATTTATTCACTTCTTCTAATATTCAAAAAATCATTGTCGAAGAAGATAAAATTATAACTTTAAACAGAGGACAAAATGAAGTTGAAGTATTCTATTTTAAGCCGCAAAAAGAATTGACGCTAAAACCTTCGGATGAGCTTGTAGAAATTTCAACCCATAAACAAACCGATAAAACAGTAAAACCTTCCGATGAAGAAAAAATTCAGGCAACAAAAACAGAAAAGACTAAAGCGGCTCCAAGTAAGGACGCGCCAAAAACAGATATTCAGGCGGGCAAAAATATAGAAGCTAAAGTTACAAAAATTCTTGAAGAAAAAAGCAACGAAACTTCGCAAGGAGTGACAGAGGCAGACCCCATAAAAGAAATATCAAACATTCAGGAAGTAACCCCTGCACCTGCCAAAAAATATAATTCGGATAAAAAGAAAAAAGAGCCTAAAGAAGCAACAGTACAAAAAACAAAAGAAGAAATAGCAGCTGAAAAAGAAGAAGAACAAAGACGTGTAGATATTGTAAGCAGAGATTACAACCCTGTTAACCCTGATTTGGTTAACATAGGAAGCAATACAAGCGGCGCCGGTCCCAAACAAGATACTTCATCAACAAAAACCGCAGATTATTCACAAGTTCAATTTATCAAAGTATCTGAAAAATCGAATGATTTCGCTGTTTATCAGGAGAAATTGTACACTATAAATCCTCATGAATACACTGTTAATATCTACAATATTAAGTCGGGCGATTTAATTAAAACCATTCCGCTTGATAAAAAAGGGTTTTATAACAGTATAAAAATCAATCCTGATATTAAGTTCGGAATGATTACAAATATTTCTTCAAAAGAGTTAAATATTATTGACGTCCAAAAAGATACCATAATAACTAAACTTCCGTTGTTAATTAACGTTCATCATGTACTTGTAGTAGATAAAGCGCCTAAATATGGAAAAGATTTGTAATAAACTGAAAGAGCTTGAAATCACCAAAAAAGACTTTTGGAATATAGACCATGATTGTGCCAATTTTCTGAATATGACAATAAAATCAAACGGTTATAAAAACATTCTTGAAGCAGGAACCTCAAACGGATATTCGGGTATATGGCTTGCGCTTGCAGCTAAAGAAACCGGCGGTAAGGTTATTACAATAGAATTTCACCAAAAACGGGTTGTAAAAGCGGAAGCAAACTTTAAAGAATGCGCCTTGGATGATGTTATAACAGTAAGACAGGGAATGGCTTGTGAGGTTATAGAATCTTTATCAAAAGAAGATTACAACTCTAGTGAAGAAGCTTTTTTAGATTTTGTTTTTGTCGATGCCAATAAAGCTCAATATATAGATTATTACAGGCTGATTGACCCAAAATTAAGAAAATACGGTATGATTGCATTTGATAATATGATTTCTCATAAAGAAAAAGTTGCCCCTCTTTTGGAAGCAATTCAAAACAACCCAAAATATCAGATACAAATGCTGAATTTTGATACCGGGTTATTAATCGCTCTAAAATTATAGCCATGTGCTAAAAATTTAATTCCTCAACTAACTATTGCCTTGTTTCATTTATTTTATATAATGGTGTATGTGAAACTTAGTAAGGAGAATCAAATGAAAGTTACTATTTTAGATGGATGTATATGCTGCGGCGCTTGCGAATCAATTTGCAGCGATGTTTTTTCAATTGAAGATACAGCAATCGTAAACGAAGCCGCTGTTGCCGCTAACGCAGATGCCGTCAGAGAAGCTGCTGACGCTTGCCCTGTAAGCGTAATTGAAATAGAAGAATAATCTATTAATAATTATTTCAACAATAAAAGGATGGTCTAAGAACCGTCCTTTTTGGTGTAAAAATCCCATTACATTCAACCCGGGTCTAAAGCATCATTTGTATTAATCTAAATCAAAATCCAACAAATCTTTCGGCTCAATACCCAGGGCATTTGCTATTTTTAATAACGAAATAAGACCCGGTCTATTTATATTAACCTCAATTTTACCCAGGTAATCAATACTTATTCCTGCTTTCTCCGCTAAATTTTCTTGAGTTAAGCCGACTTCTTCTCTTAGAAATTTTATCTTCAAACCCAGTTTTTTATAAAAATCATTAAAATCCATTTGATTATTTTACTGGATATAGTAACATTTATTTACTGGCAAATATCCAGTAAAAATAGGGGTTAATTTTATGAATAAAAAACAACTTAATAAAATTGAGGCAGAACTTTTAAATATAGCCATGCTGAATGAAATATTAATGTATGCACTGGCTTATGCAGAAGACAAAGGTCTTATACTTGAAAGCGGTAGTTATACAGCAAGAAAAATGCAAAAGAAATTAGAAAAATGTTTGAATTATTTTTAATTGCAATGGTTGTTTTTCAGTTATATTGTCTTTACTCTCTAAAAGCCGCTTCGGGGTAAACTTTTTTGAGGCTGTCTTTTAATTTTTTAATCTCAGCGTCTACAATTTCATCTGTCAAAGTAGCGTTTTTATCCTGCAAACAAATGTGATAAGCTACGCTTTTGAAGCCTTCTTGCATTTTATCGCCTTGATATATGTCAAAAATATCAACACTCTTGAATAAAGCAGGGTTAATACTCTTCTTGATATTTTTTGCAATATCCTGTGCTGTAATATCTTTGGGTATGACAAACGCAATATCTCTCACTACAGCGGGAAAAATTGGCAGTTCCTTGTAAATAACAGTCGATTTTGGCGCATTTTCAAGCAATAAGTCAAGGTCAATTTCAATAAGGTAAGCTTCCTGATTTAATTTTAACTTGTCCTGAATCAGCGGATGAAGCTGCCCGAAAACAGCCGCAGGTGACTTGTTTTTGCCAAGCAAAACAGCGTTTGCGCTGCGCTTCGGATGAAAATAAGAAGCTCCGTCCTGCGCTTCGTAAACAATTCTGTTATCAAGTTTTAAAAGCTCAAAGATATCTTCTACCAAGCCTTTTATAAAGTAAAAATCAATATTTTGCCCCTCAAGCCAGCAGTTTTTATCAATGTTTCCGGATATTACGGCACAAAGCATTCTTTTTTCTTTAACACCGGGATTTTTGGTATCTGAGGGTTCTTCAATTGAAAACGTTTTGCCGAATTCATAAAGCCATACATTTTTGTTGCCGTTATCAATATTATTTTTCAAAACACTAAGCAGATTAGGTACAACACTTTGGCGAAGCATAGTATGGTCTTCCGATTGAGGGTTAAGGACTTTAACAGCCTTCTCGTCAATGTAATCCACACCCGCAAATTTATAAAGCGGCTGCCCTACCAAAGAAGACGTTATAGCCTCGCTTAAACCCTTACCCAAAAGAAGCTGATGCAGCTTGCCTATAAGCGTATCATCAAAATTTTTCTCAGACGAAAAAGTTTTGTTTGGCAAAGTAGGCGTAACCTTGTCATAACCGTAAATTCTCGCAACTTCTTCAATCAAATCAATTTCTCTTGTTACATCAACCGCTCTGAAAGAAGGGACTATAAACCTTGCTGCCATCTGGTTTTGACCGTTTAAAGCAAAACCCAGTTTTTCAAGAATTCTTACACATTCCTCCTGCGGAATATCAATGCCCAAATAACGTTTAATTTGAGCAAAGCGCAAAGTAATCACCTGTTCTTCAAGCTTATCATCACCTGCTTCACAAATACCGTCAAATTCTCCGCCTGCAAGCTCAATCAAAAGTTGAACCGCACGGTACAATGCTGATTTTACGGATTCAATATCTATCCCGCGCTCAAATCTTGCATTAGCTTCAGAGCGCAGACCAACGCTTTTTGAAGATTTTCTTGTTGTTGCAGGGTTAAAATACGCGGATTCAAGCGCAATATTAACGGTATTATCATCAATTTCGCTGTTAGCTCCGCCCATCACTCCTGCTAACGCCACCGCTTTTTCTTTTGCAGCAATTAAAACAGAGTCATTTGTAAGCCTTCTTTCGACATCGTCAAGAGTGACGAATTTTTCGCCTTCATTTGCACGTCTTACGCACAGGTATCCGTTCAGTTTATCAAGGTCAAAAGCGTGAAGCGGCTGACCGTATTCCAACATAACGTAGTTTGTTATATCAACCACATTACTGATAGAGCGAACACCGCAAGCATTCAGACGTCTTTGCATCCATTGGGGAGATTTTTGCACTTTTAATTTTTTTAAAACGCCTATTGCATAGTATTTACAAACACTTTCATCCAAAATATCCACCTCAAAATCAGGTGATTTTATTTCTGATACAGAGGTTAGTTTACTGAATTTAAAATCCCTGTCAAAAACAGCCGCAATCTCTCTTGCTATACCGATAACAGACATTTCATCACCACGATTGGCAGTCGGTGCAACATGAATAATGACATCTTCAACTATGTTTAAAACTTCTCTTAAATCCTTGCCTAACCCCAAATCAGGATAAATACGGTTCAAAATCAAAATGCCGTCTTCTTCTTGAAGTTTAAACTCATCCAACCCAAGCTCATCTTGAGAGCATAGCATACCTTGTGATTCTACCCCTCTTATAACAGCAGGTGTAAGTGCATATTGCTCGCCGGTTTTTCTGTCCAATACTTTTGAACCGACAGAAGCATAGGGTATAATTTGCCCCGCTTCAATATTTTGAGCGCCGCAAACTACGGTTTTTATAACACTTCCTGTATCAACTTTTACCAAGTGGAGTTTATCCGCATTAGGGTGAGCGTTAACTTCCAAAATCTTTGCTGTTTTTACATCGGTAAATTCAGCGCCCAAAGTTTCAATCGCTTCTACCTCAAGCCCGCTCATTGTAAGCCCGTGGGCAATTTCTTGCGGTGTTAAACCCTTTATATCAACAAATTCACTTAACCATTCTAACGAAATTTGCATTATAACCTCTCTAAAATTGTTCTAAAAATCTAACGTCATTGTTGAAAAACAGCCTTATATCAGAAATAGCGTGTTTCAACATTGCCAAACGCTCAACACCCATACCAAAGGCAAAACCCGTGTATACTTCAGGGTCTATGCCGACACCTTTAAGCACGTTAGGGTCAACCATACCAGCGCCGAGAATTTCAAGCCAGCCTGTTTGAGAACAGGTTCTGCAGCCTTTGCCGCGGCACATAATACATTGTACGTCTATTTCAACGCTCGGCTCTGTGAACGGGAAAAAGCTTGTTCTAAATCTTGTAGGACGCGCTTCGCCAAAATAAATTCGTGTAAACTCGTTCAAAATGCCTTTTAAATCGCCAAAAGTAATTTCCTTGTCGACGACCAACCCTTCAATCTGATGGAAAAGGTTATTTTTACGAGCGCTCACGGCTTCGCAGCGATAAACCCGCCCCGGAGATATCACACGCAAAGGCGGTCTTTTATCCTCCATCGTACGAACCTGGGAGTTGGATGTTTGGCTTCTTAACAGCACATTCGGCGCGACTTTTGTATAGAAGGTATCCTGCATGTCTTTTGCGGGGTGGTCTTTAGGGAAATTAAGCGCATCAAAATTGTAGTATTCTGTTTCAACCTCAGGCGACATAGCGTTGTCAACAAGCGAAAAACCCAAAACCTGAAATATATCGACAATTTCATTAACGGTCTGAGTCAAAGGATGCAGCCTGCCTGCGGCTACTCTTCTGCCGGGAAGCGTAACATCTATCTTTTGTGACTCCAGTGTTTCGTTTAATTCTTTTGCATAAAGAATTTCTTCTTTATTTCTTAGTTCTGTTTCTATTTTTTGGGCAATTTCATTTGCCAAAGCGCCTATAATCGGTCTTTCTTCGTTTGATAAATCTTTAAGCCCTTTTTTAATAGTGTTCAAATCGCCTTTACGGCTTAAAAATTTGAGTTCAATTTCTTTAATATCATTTAAAGCAGCTGCCTTTTCAATTTCTTGAAGGGCAATATTACAAATTTCTTCCAGTTGCTGTTTCATAATACCCTCAATAAAATCCATCCGGAATTATTATAAGATAAACAAAAATGTTAAACCATAAGATTATTAAAGTTTAATTTGGTTATCATTAGCAATTGTCGTAGTTATGTTCATTTTTTGCTGAAGCTCTATTGTTAGGTTTTTGTTTTGCGAATTTTTCAGACATTCCTGAGCCGCGCACAGCAACTTATAAGCCTTTTGTACATTAGCAGCAATCAAAGAAGGGTTTGTCTTAACTTCATCAAGACAAATTTGGGCATAAAGCAGGCTTATTATAGCCTGCTGATAAATATTTTCATTTTGCATCGCAATTTTTAACGCCATTTCAAGATGTATCTTTGCCATCTCGGGGTCATTTTTCAGGTAGAAAATTTCAGCAACCTTAGCAGACAACAACGATTCAAAATACAAGCTTCTTATTTTAGGGTTTTGTGCCACTTCAAGGGCATTTTGGGCAACATGCAAAGCGTTATCATAATCCTGCAATAAAATATCGGCTTCGCTGTGGAAATGCCATCCCAAAAATGCTGCAGTAGCAAGTTTTTGGTTGGTAGCTTCAATAATAATATTGTAAAGATAATTTTTTGCATCCTGAGGATTTTCAGAAATCATTAATTTCCCGATTAAAGCTTTAATAATTGCCGCATAAGAAAATTGGCGGATATTAACGGCAAAATTCAAAAGCATATTTAACTCATCTTTTACTCCCGTAGAAATACCTTCAAGAATTGCCGCTATATTTTTAAGAAGATACCATTGCAGGGTATTATAAGAAGAATCAGGCGAGGCGGGGATAAGCCCCTGCAGCGTGAGCAGAATATTTTGAGCTTCAGGGATATCACCCTGCAAAACTCTCAGTGTCGCCATTGCAAGCTGTGCTTTTATCGAAAAATCATCGTAGCCGTATTCAACAGCAGAAGCATAGACATTTTCAAGCATAGCTACACAATCGATATTACCCTGCATCGCAAGTGCAAAACCGCATAAATATTTGGTATCAAGCTCGATATAAGCAATTTCCTCGGGTTTCAGGGTGGTTTCTTCCTGTTGGGAGAGTTTTCCGATATTTGCAACGGCAGGCAAAATTGCAGTTGTGGCAAGATTAATCAACTCTTCATAAGTACCTGAATTGAGCAGATGTTCAAGCTTTGAATAGCACAAAGTCATATAAGAAACAGGGTTTGTGGCGATATTAATCTTCTCGATTGCCTTATCTACGCACTCTATAGCCACGGTATAGTTACCGAAATTCTCAAAAGCACGGCTCATAAACCCTAATAATTCAATTGTTTTAGGTGTATTTACAGGCTCATAATGAGTTATCAAATCTTTAAAGTAACTGACGGACTCCTCGCTGTGCGCCAAATAAGTCATTCTTGCCAGTTCTTCCTTGATAGAGAGAAGAATTTCCGTTTTATTCTCATATTCCGATTGTTCAACTATTTCGAGGAGTTTTTTCTTGTAATATATGTATGAAACCTCATCACCTGCGATATAAGCTTCTTTGGCTGCACTTTCAACAAATGACAGTAAACCCGCAGGAGGGGTTTGTGCATCTTCAAGGTTTTTCACTACAAGAGGGAACCCGCCCGTTGTAGCTTTGGCTATTATATTAGTGGCGGTTATAAGGCTAAAGTTTTTGTTTTCAGGGCTTAATTCAAGATTTCTTACAACGGTCCAGATTGTTTTGTTTTTAAAAGCATAATTAAAGCTGTCAAAAGCATAAATGAAATTATTCATCGCAAGATAGGTAATAATATCGTTAAATTCACCCTCTTCAACATTCAGGATTTCCCGCAATAAAGGCGGTACAAACTTATACCCCAAAATAGCCGCATAATAAAGCGCTTTAAACGCATTAGGGTTAACCTGAGAAACAGTATTCAGCCTGAGCTTAATAATCCCTTCGGCATTTTTAGGCAGCGTAAACTGCTGCGCCTCAGGCGCGATGTTAATTTTATTTGGAATTTCCCGGTCAAATTTAATAATTCCTATCTGAAGCAATACATACAAAAATTCTTCCATATAAATAGGCAGCCCGTTTGCATTTGCATAAAGCTGATTGAGCAGATTATCACCGAGAATATCTTTATTTTGAAGCAAACCGTTAATAAAATTATCTATTTCGTCTTTTGTTAAAGGCGGAAATTCGTAAAAAGCGGAATTTTCAGCGGTTAAAGCTTCAACTGCAAATATCTCATTCAGACTCTTTTGTGTATTTGAAGAAATTAAAATTTTAATATCATAATTTAAAATTCCGTCAGCAAACATTCTCCTTAAAATATACAAAGAAAGCTCATCTATATATTCAATATCTTCGATTTGCAAAAATACCCTGTTATCAAAAAGTAGTTTCATCAAAATTTTTGAGATTGCCATATAGATACGATTTTTATTTTCAAAAATATTGTGAGCCAAATAACTTTCATCATAGAAAAGAAAAGTAAAAATATCCTGCATTACGTCTTCATCAGCAATACCGAGTTTTTGGGCAATAGCTTCATACACTCTGTTTTTCATATTATCAACGTCAATATTCAGAGCAGGCAAATCAAACATATTACGAAGAACATCTTTAAAATACGCACCTATATCATGCCGGCAGGCAAGCGAACATTGCCCCATAAGCCAAATTTGTTTTTTGTTATCTTCAAGCGAATTTCTAAAAAGCGCAAAAATATTGGTTTTACCCATCCCGTCAGGTGCATTTAAGCAGGCGACGTAACCTTTGTCGGTTTTTTCAAGCTGCTGTAAAAGTTCGCCGAAAACGTTATTTCTCTGAACTTCAACGTCAGGCGCAGCTTCTATATTTTCTTTATTAATAACAGCTGTTTCACTGTCAGGCTGCAGCTTGTATAAATCAAACGAAAGACTTGCGTCTGTTTTTTCGAACGTATAAGTATTATTTAACAAGTTATAAGCTTCTTCTCCAACCAAAACATCGTTAACTACCCCGTATTGCAAAATTTCCTGAAGTGAAGCTTTTAACGGCGTTATATCAATAAAAATCCTTGATTTATAAGAGGTTCTAAGCTTAGTTTCAAGCGTAAAATTCACCTCTTTTATTTGCTCCCGCAAATTATCCGCAAACTTCAAAGCTTCATCCAGAGCCGCTGTTATTGAAGGGTATCCACGAAATTCCAAAGTTAAAATATTATCACTTATTTTTTTAGGTTTAAGCGCAAACGCCTGCGCCTCTTTAACAAAAATCTGATAGAATTTCATAATTATTTTTTTTGCTGTTTCAGGTGATTTAATTTTTGATTTCAACACCGAAAAATTTATAAGCTCAATAGCAAGAACCGGCACATTTTCAATATTTCCTGCCGGTTTAGGTTCAGCGGTAGCCGGAGCCTCAGCCTCAGTATGGGCAATTGGTGCATCAACGGCAGCAGAGAAGTCAATTCCGCATTTGCGGCAAATTTTTGCCTGTGCAAAATTAACCGCCTTGCATTCGGGGCAAGTTTTCAGTAATTTAGTTGAACAATTAGAACAGACTTTTGTACCTGTGGTGTTATATGTTCCACATTCAGGGCATTTAAGTTTGAGCTTAAAGTTACAATTTTTACATACTATTGCGCCGTCATCATTTTCTGCTTTACATTTCGGGCATATCATTCTTACTTTTACCTTTTTAACCGTCGGTCTTTAACTGCAAATATAGTTTATTAAGGTTCTTACCCCAACTCCTGTTGGTCCTTTTTTGTTTTCCCGCAGGTCTTTAGAAATTATAGAAGTACCTGCTATATCAAGGTGTACCCATGGAATTTCTCCCACAAATTGTTTTAGGAACAAAGCAGCGCCGGAAGCACCGCCTCCTCTTGAGCCGGAATTTTTAAAATCGGCTATATCACTTTTTAAATCTTCAAAATATTCTTCATCCATAGGCATTTGCCACAAATGCTCGCCGGCTTGTTTAGAGGCTTCAATAATATCGTCAATTAATTCCCGGTTATTGCCGAAAACACCTGAATTAAGCGCGCCTAAAGCAACAGAGCAGGCGCCTGTAAGGGTAGCTATATCAATAACTTCATCAACATTCAAATCAACGGCATAAGAAAGCGCATCCGCCAACGTCAAACGTCCCTCTGCATCTGTGTTATCAACTTCTATTGTTTTACCGTTCATAGCTGTTAGAATATCACCCGGTTTGTAAGCTCTGGAGCCAGGCATATTTTCGCAAGCTGCAATAACTCCATGGACTTCAACGTTAGGGTTTAATTCTATAAGCGCTTTAAAAACACCTAAAACACAGGCAGCGCCAGCCATATCTCCCTTCATTGTCGCCATACCCGCAGTAGGCTTCAAGTCCAGACCGCCGCTGTCAAAAGTTATGCCTTTGCCGACAATTGCAATAGATTTTTTCTTTTTTGAAGGTCTGTATTTCATATGAATAAACACGGGAGATTTACTGCTGCCTTTTCCTACAGCGAGAAAAGCACCCATACCCATTTGTCTTGCTTCATCTTCGTCAATAATACGTGTTTCAATTTTTTTCATATCGGTAGCAATCTCGGCTATCCTGTCAGGAGTCATATAAGAAGCAGGTTCGTTTACCAAATCTTTTGCAAAATTCACCGCATTAGCTACAGATTTTGCATTTGCCATACCTTCTTTAATCTTCTCTACTTTAGCCGGGTCTTGCTCAACAATAATAACTTCATCTATGCTTTTATCTTCCTGTTTTTCTGATTTATACTTATTAAACTTGTAAGCACCAATCATTAAGCCTGTAGTAATGGCTTTAGCACAGCATTTAGCATCAAGCGCAGCCAATCCGCCGCCATGAAGGATGGTTGCTATTTTTTTTGCATTCAGTATTCCCTCGCATTTTCTTATCATTTTAGACGAGAGAATAATTAATTTATTCAAATCAAAATCTTCCTGCTTTCCAAGCCCGATAATTAAAACTTTTTTAGCGGGAATTTTTCCGTTTGTATCAAGCACATAAGTATCGGCAAACTTACCGCTAAATCCTTGTTCTTTAATCACATAATTTGTAATAATACCGCCAAGTGTATTATCAACTACACCTGTAGCCCCTCCCGGGATTTTGACCCCTTCAAAAAGATTAATTATCAAAACATCACAAGCTACGTCTATTACGCTTGTTTGTTGAGCCTTAATTTCCATTAAAAACACCTCTACATAGTACTCCTCAAGTATAAAATATTTAGAACAAAATGTCCATCAGAATACCGGAAAAATCGCCAAAAGCCCAATCTGTTTCAAAATTTATCACAGCTGTTCGAGTTTCGGCTCTTCATGCTCAAGTTTGAACTCTGCAAGCGCCTGCGCATCAGGGTTAATTTCAAGCGCTTTCAGGTATTCTTCCCGTGCCTTATTGCTTTCGGCAAGTTTATCATAAAGCGTACCCAAAATATAATGAACGTAATAGTTTCTATACGGTGTTTTTTTAATATATATATTAAAGTTATTAAGAGAAGAAATGTAATCTTTATTTATTAAATAAATTTGCCCCAAATAATAATAAGTCTCAGGATAATTAATATTTAACTCCTTAGCCTCCAACGCCTTTTCAAATGCATCCGGGTAATTTTTGGTTTCTATAAAATACTTTACCATAGCCAAGACGGCTTCAGGACGGGCAGGACTTAATGTCATTGCGCTTGTATAACAAATTTTCGCCCGTTTTAAATAAAACTCCCTCCACTCTTCGGTTTGCGATGCCATAGCCTGATTTAAGTAAAAATCGCCCCATAAAAGACCGGTTTCATACCCTTTATTACTGATTTTTTCAAAAATTTGAACAGCGGATTTTGCCGCCTCAAAATTATTCTCCCGGATAGCAAGTTCATACAACAAAACATAATAATCAGAATTGTCTTTAAATTTTGGCTTAAGCTGCACTGCAAGCTGAACTGCTTCTTGCGGCTTATCGTTTAAAATCAGATTTTTCAAAGCCAGCAAAGACTTGTCCTGATAAACATAAGATGTATCAGAAATATAGATTTTTAACGCAGCGGAATCACTCTCTTGGGCATAAGCCGAAAACGGCAGCAACATAACTAAAAATATTAAAATAATTCTAATCATAATCCCTCTTAAGGTTTCATTAGTACTTTTATAGCTTTGCCTTCATCATGGAGTTTAATCGCCTTATCAATATCTTTGATTGACAAGGTATGTGTAATTAACTTTTTGACATCAATTTTTTTCTCTGAAATCAAACGCAAGGATTCTTTGACAAAAAGCGGGGTATGGTGAAAAACACTCATCACTTTAATTTCATCGTAATGAAGCCGTCTGGTATCTATTTTTACCTGCGTTCCCTGTTTGCAGCCGCCAAACAAGTGGATTGTACCGCCCTTTCTTGTCAGCGAAAACATTCTTTCCCAAATTTCAGGCAAACCTACAGCCTCTACAACTATGTCCAATCCTTTTTTTTCAGGCGTTAAATCTTTAAACAAATGTTCCGGATTTTCATTTTCGGATAAATTAATAATATGGTCGGCACCGCCAAATTCCTGCGCAAGTTTAAGCTTCAACGGGTTTCTGCCCGCAGCTATAACGGTAGCGCCTTTAAGCTTTGCCATTTTAACAAACATCAATCCGATAGGCCCAAGCCCCACGATACCCACTGTCATACCGGGTAAAATCTGCGTACGCTCGGCGCCATGTACCACATTTGCCAACGGTTCTACAAAAGCAGCTTCTTCAAAACTCACACCCTCAGGTATTTTTAAAAGATTATGCTTTACTATTCTTGCAGGGATTTTAACATATTCTGCGTAAGCTCCGTTTAAAAATTCTATATTCTCACAAAGGTTATATTCACCGATTTTGCAATAAAAACACTCTGCGCAAGGTGCGCTGTTAGCCGCTACTACCCTGTCGCCGATATTGAAGCCCCGAACATTTTTGCCCAACTGTTCTATAGTTCCGGCAAACTCATGCCCAAAACCGGACGGAATAGTTTTAATCAATACGGGATGACCGCGTTTATAGGTTTTTATATCAGTACCGCAAGTGAGTGCGCTGTCGACTTTTACCAATACTTCGTCGTCATTAATTTCAGGCACATCAACCTGTTCATATCTTACATCGTTTGGTCCGTAATACATTACGGCATTCATTTTCATTCTATTCACTCACTCTCACAAATGCTTTTAATATCCTGTTATCCAAAGTATCTTTAAGTGCATGTTCCAGTTCTAATAAATTATACACACAAGAAAGACTTTTAACGAGAATTTTTTTATCTTTTATCATTTCAAACGCAAGTTTTAAATCCTCTGGACCGGGGGAATAGCTCCCAAGCACTGTAAGCTCTCTGTAATATATTTCATTATTTGAAAAAGCGGTCTTATCATCGTTAACACTTGCGAATACAATGATTTTACCGCCATTTCGGACGCATTTCAGAGCTAAATCAACCGTAGCATCAGCTCCTGAAGTTAAAAAGACAACATCAGCCTTTAATTCTTCGTCAAAAGAAAGCGAATTAATAACTTCATCAAAGCCATGCTGTTTTGCAATTTCGAGCCTATCTTCTCTGATATCAAGCCCGACGACCTTTGCCCCAAAGACTTTAGCCGTCTGACCCATTAAAACCCCAATAGACCCCAAACCGACTACAGCCGCTTTATCACCTTTAAGAAAATCCGCCCTGCGCACAGCTCTGACGCAGCATGCTACAGGCTCCGTAAAAGACGCCTCTGCTAAGCTCAAATCATCAGGAATCTTAAAAACAGTATATTTAAGGTGGTTTTCATCAACCGTAATATATTCACAAAAACCGCCGGGGGTTATGTTCGAATTCTTAAACACAGCGCACATGGAATAATTCCCATGCCTGCAAAAATTGCACTCAAAACACGGGTAATGGTGGGCAACAGCCACTTTATCCCCGACTTTTAAATCACTTTCAACATTAATTTCGGCAATTTCGCCAACAACTTCATGCCCGAGTACTGTGCCGTCTTTTACCAAATTATGCTTGAATTTTACAATATCAGAACCGCAAAGCCCGCAGCCCAAAACTCTTATAAGCGCACCTTTTTTATCAAGAACAGGCTTTGGAATATCTTCTGCTATTAATCGTTTATTTTTTACTACAATCGCTTTCATAACTACATTATCCGACAAAAAATAAAAAACAGATGAAGAAAATTTTATTAAGAAATATTAAGCCTTTTTGTCATTTTTGCAACGATTTCTTAACATTTGTTACAAAAACACTTGTGATTTGTTGACTTATCTGATATATTTATTATATAAGGTTGATATACTATATTGTTTTTATCCCTATAAACAAGTATTTTCAGGGGCTTATTTGTTGTGTGTTTTTCTGGTTGTTAAGGAGATCTGGTTATGAAGAAATGTAAAGTTGCTATGCAAAATCCTGCAAAAGTCGTTTACTTTAATTCAAAAAGTGAAAATTTTACCCAAAAGTATCTTAATGAAATTTCAAAAATCACCATACTTACTACAGAAGAAGAGATTGAACTGGCTAAAAGAATTAAACGGGGCGATATGAACGCCAGAAAAAAATTAACCGAAGCGAATTTAAGGCTGGCGGCAAACATTGCCCTGAAAATCAAAAATCCTAACATGAGTTTATTTGATCTAATCCAGGAGGCGAATGTCGGACTAATGGTGGCTATAGACAAATACAATTATAAATACGGCTACAAATTCAGCACCTATGCAACCTGGTGGATTAAACAGGCGGTACTCAAAGCAATCTCGGAACAATCAGGCTGCGTCAAGGTACCGGTTTATGTTCAGGAGATTTTAGGCAAGTATTCAAAATTAAAAGCCAAAATAGAAAAAGAAACCAATACGAGCCTATCCGTGAGAGATATGGCAAGCAGAATGAAAATTTCCGCTGAAAAACTCGAGGAATATATGGGCGCATTTAATCAATCCGTATCTTTGGAGACTCCGAGCGATACATCGTGTGATAAAGTGTTAACGCTGGCGGAAATCATTGCTGATGAAAATGCGAACACCACTGTTAACGCAGAATTTGCCAATCTAAAAAGGGATATTTATCAAATAATGGGCTGTTTAAAAGACAGGGAAAAAGAAGTTATAAGATTAAGATTCGGATTAGGTGAAACCGCCAAAAAAACACTGGATGAAATCGGCAAAATCTACGGCATCACAAAAGAATGCGTAAGGCAAACAGAAATCAGGGCATTAAGAAGACTAAAAGATTTATGCCTGCAAAATGATATTTATGCATACTGTTCGTAGAACCTGAAAAATTTTCGGCTGTTAATTATTATTAAAGTTTCTAAATAATCCAAAAGTACACTAGCAAATTTTTTTATCTTCTTGTATTATTATAGACAGGTAAAGGAAATTAAAAGCATGATTAATTTACAACAAAATCAAAAAAATAACTCTTGGTGGTGGCTTGCAAACAGTGCAAGCGGATTTTGTTGGCGTTAAATATTAACAAAACAGTTTTTTAAAAACAGCTTGCACTTTTTTGCGCAAGCTGTTTTTTTGTCGATTATTTAACGAAAGAGTTTAAGAATGCAACCAGTAAATTTAATAAATAAATTGCCATATACAACAAAATTGATTACAAAATTCCTGATAAAACAAGAAGCGGGTTCGAATTTATCAAACACAAGATTTGCACAGGATACACTTACAAATCTTGCTCCCAAAGCTATTTTTGCAAGAAGCAGGGCAGACCTGGCTGAAACATCATTTTTAGAACTTACGGAAAGTTTCTTAGTTTACTATTGCCCGAAAATTTTGGGCGAAAATGTATTTAGAAAAATTTATTCCAAGAAACTGGCACAAAACTTAAAACCTTTGGTTTCTACTCCTTATACAGAATTGGTAAAAACAACTTCCAAAGAAAACGCGGACAAAATCATGCCTGTAAAAGCGGCTATAGCGCTTGGAGCTATGGCAATCCCGCTGCTTGAATATTCTTTAACATTTGCAAAAAATCTCTTTACTTTAAAACTTTTCAAGCAAGGGGATTTTAATAATATTGCAAACCTTAACAAAGATAAAACCGAAACCGAGCAAAGACAGAAAAAAGTTAAAAACAGTGCAATAAAAAACATAGCGGGCGCAGCGGCTGTATTTGGCGGATGTCTGGCAACTTCTTTGCTTTTGGTTAAAAAAGGTCAAAATTCCAAAGTATTAAAACACATAGGTGAATTCATTTTAGCACCGGGAAATAAATTATTTGCCGGTTCACCTAAAAAAGCCGCATTTGTTAACAAATACTTCAGCCTTGATTTTGCGGAAAGAAACGGTAAACTAGCACTAAGCAACGGTCAATTGACAGCTTGTGTTCTTATAGGCGGCGCAGGGTACTTTAAATCCGCCAAGGACAGGGGAAAACAAAACTTCCTTGAAACATTGTTCAGATTCCCGCTCGTAGGTTTTTATGTAATTACGGGCAGTGAGTTATTGGAAAAAGGATTTAAAACACTGCTTAAAAATAAAGAAGGGTTTAAAAATCTTATTGCCAAAGATTTAAGCGTTCCAAAATTCGCAGACCTTGGCGAAATAGCTAAAAATCTTGCCGCAAAAAACAAAACCTGTATAAATGATGAATTTAAAACACTTTGCAAAAATAAAATTCTGATTACATCAGTACCGTTCTTATTCAGTATAGGGGTTATGGGTTTATTTGTATCAGGTGTTTCAAGATTCTTCACAAAATTCAGATACGACAAAGAAGAAGCAGCAAAAAGATTAAAAGCCGGAGAATCACACTCTGAGCGTCAACTGCCTGACGTATACAAAAATTTTATGTAACAAAACTCCACTCAGGCTGCTGTAAACAGGCACAAAAAAAGCTGCTCTTTATCTAGGCTGCTTCGCTTTTAGTATTCCTATGTTATAGTTTGCCCTTGCATTCAAGCCGTCAAACTTTAATATATTATCAGGCTGTGTATGCGGTTGTTTATAGCTCGATACTATACTCTCCCGGGGTAATGCAAACTTAACACTTTTTTTGCCAACCCCTTCATATATTCCGAAATATGTTCCCATTAAAGCCATAAGCTTTAAACTGTTCATTCGAAACTCCGAATATCTTCCCATCGTCATTCTAACATGAAAAAAATTTTTTGGCTCGATATATAGTACAAACGACTTAACAAAAATTCAAAGATGGAGGAAATTACTCCGAAAAACGGATTAATCAAGGCTTGAAAATTATTTATAATGTAAATAATTACTTTACAAATCGGAAAGCCCATGTCAGAGTTTCGAGGAAGAAAATATTTAGGAATACAATTTGATTGTTGCGGAGTATATTCCAGAATATACCAAAATAAAGAAGGCAGCGCTTATGTGGGAAGATGCCCGGGCTGCCTGAGAACAGTAAGAATAAAAATCGGCGAAGGCGGTACCAGCGCAAGGTTTTTTAGAGTAGTATAAAAAATTCTTTGATTTAAAATAATATAGACGATATAATTAATAAAGAATTATTTTAATTTGAAGGATTATTATGAATACTGTAGAAAAAGTTTCCGAAGGCAAAATAACCCAGATAATCGGGCCTGTAGTAGACGTAGCATTTGAAGACGGGCAATTGCCTGAAATTTATGATGCGCTGATAGTGAAAGATACTGCCCAAAACGGTGCGGTTGTAAATCTTACCTGCGAAGTTCAACAATTATTAGGTGAAAACAGAGTGCGTTCTGTCGCAATGTCAAGTACAGACGGATTATCAAGAGGGATGAAGGTTATAAACACAGGCAACCCTATCAAAGTTCCCGTAGGAAACGCTACATTAGGTCGTATTTTAAACGTATTGGGCGAGCCTGTTGATGAAGCGGGTGAAGTTAATGCAGAATTGAGGCTTCCTATTCACAGAGAAGCACCAAAACTGGTTGACCAAAATACAGATACACAAATTTTTGAAACGGGAATAAAAGTTATAGACTTGCTGCAGCCATACCAAAAAGGCGGTAAAATAGGGCTATTCGGCGGCGCCGGTGTAGGCAAAACCGTACTAATTATGGAGTTAATTCACAATATTGCAAAAGAGCATGGCGGAGTATCCGTATTTGGCGGCGTAGGCGAAAGAACAAGAGAAGGCAACGACCTTTGGGAAGAAATGAAACAGTCCAAGGTTATAGACAAAGTTGCCCTTGTATACGGTCAAATGAATGAGCCTCCGGGAGCAAGGATGCGCGTAGGACTAAGCGCTCTTACCGTTGCAGAATACTTTAGAGATTATTCAAAACAGGACGTATTGTTATTTATTGATAATATCTTCAGATTTACCCAGGCGGGTTCTGAAGTATCTGCGCTTTTAGGCAGAATGCCAAGTGCTGTAGGATACCAACCCACATTGGCAACTGAAATGGGCGAATTACAAGAGCGTATCACAAGTACAACAGACGGTTCCATTACTTCCGTACAGGCAATTTACGTTCCGGCGGATGACTTAACCGACCCGGCTCCTGCTACAACCTTCTCTCACCTTGATGCTTCAACCGTACTTTCAAGACAAATTACGGAACTTGGTATCTACCCCGCGGTTGACCCTCTTGCTTCAACTTCAAGAGTGTTAGACCCCAACGTTATTGGAGAAGAACACTACAATACAGCACGTGAAGTTCAAAGAATTTTGCAAAAATATAAAGACTTGCAGGATATTATCGCTATTCTGGGTATGGATGAACTTTCCGATGAAGATAAAATGACAGTTAACCGTGCAAGAAGAATTCAAAAGTTCTTAAGCCAGCCGTTCTTCGTTGCTGCTGAATTTACCGGTTCTGACGGCAGATATGTTAAACTTGAAGATACTATAAGAAGCTTTAAAGAAATTTGTGAAGGCAAATATGATGACTTACCTGAACAAGCCTTCTATATGGCGGGTTCCATAGATGAAGTCGTAGAAAAAGCCAGAAAAATGGAGCAAGACGCTAAATAATGGAAGCTAAAAAATTAAGATTAAAAGTTATTACACCTGTCGGTATAACACTTGAGGAAGAATGTGATGCCGTATATTCTCAAGGGGTAGGCGGAGCTTTCGGAATTTTGCCGGGACATATTCCTATGACAACCTCTCTTGATTATGGTGTAACCAAATATATTAAAAATGGTGAAGAACATTACCTTACAACCCTCGGCGGGATTTTTCAGGTAGAAAACAATGAAGTAACCATCCTGTCTGATGCGGCAGAACGAGGTGAAGATATTGATGTAGCAATGGCTAATGCCGAAAAAGAACGTGCAGAAGCTATGCTTACGCAAAACCTACAAGATGATATCGTTATGGATGCAGCTCAGGCTTCTTTGGCAAAGGCTCTTGCAAGACTTAAAGTAGCGACAAAAATCAACAGCAAAAATAAATACAGATAGACTATGTTAACTCATCAAAAATTTTCCATAAACGACTGTCTATAGGCTGTTTTATAGAAAACGGGATAATTTTGTCCTGCAAAATATTTTCTGCTTCGGCTATAGTTTGTTTGGCTTGTGATTGCTTTAAATAGTCCATTTTAGTCAAAACCGTATAAGTTTTTATCCCATGGTAGTCTAACCATTCCCGCATTTGCAGGTCGTTATTCTGAACATCATGCCTGCCGTCTATAAACTGGATAACAAATGCAAGCTCGCTACGGTTAAGAATATAACTTTCAAGCTCTCTGCGCCATTTTTCCTGCTCTGTTTTGGAAACTTTTGCATAGCCGTAACCGGGCAAATCCACTATCGCAAATTCATCGTTAATAACAAAATAATTCATTAACCTTGTTTTTCCGGGGGTATTACTGGTTTTGGCAAGAGCTTTGCGCTGGCATATTTTGTTTATAAAAGAGGACTTGCCGACATTGGAACGCCCTAAAAGCGCAACTTCTTTCATATTCAGAGCAGGGCAGTTTTTTAGCACATCAGCGCTTTTAATGAATTGAGCGTTTTTTATTTTCATACTTTTCTCTATATTTCATATGGGTATACATCAGTAAATTGTAAGTTTTCGGGCGGTTAACGACATTGATATTAATCACATTAGCGGAGGTATTTACAGACACCCCGCTGTGGGTTTTGTCTTTTGTTTCCACCAAAAAAATGTTCAAAACCTTGTCGGTTAAGAATTTTACTGCTTGTCTGTTAAAAATTTCAAAAGTTTTTAGAATATTCATAACTTTAATATATCAAAGTTAAGGCAACATTGGCAAATGAGTTACTTACCCAAACAAAAAACACCCTCTAAAAGAAGGTGCTTTTGCAATAAAGGAACTGTTATTAACCTTTGTTAACCAATTCTTTGAATTTTTTACCGGCTGAGAAAGCAGGAACAGTTTTAGCAGCAATTTTAATTGCAGCGCCTGTTTGAGGGTTTCTACCTGTTCTTGCTGATCTTTTACGAGCTTCAAAAGTTCCAAAACCAACTAAAGTAACTTTTTTACCTTTAGAAACAGTTTTTTCAACTGTATCTAACATAGCAGCTAAAACATCTGCTGCTGCTTTTTGAGAAACTTTAGCTTTTTTTGAAATTTCTTTTACTAATTCTTCTTTGTTCATGGGGAACTCTCCTTTATCTAGTACATCTGTAATTATAGCTATATTTGAGATTTTGGCAAGTATTTATTAAAAACTGTTAATATTACTACAACCGAAGTAATCAACAAAGCTAAAACCCTAGTATTTCTTACCTATAACATTATTATGAGCAGCACGCTCCAAACTATCATCCAAATTAGGCAGCAAATAGTTGTTATCATTGAGCTTTCGCCTAATCGCCATTGTTAAAAGATAATCCGCAAAAGCGGGATTTTTAGGTAATAGTGAACCGTGGAGATATGTCCCGAATACATTATTGAATTTTGCGCCTTCCAACTTTTCTTTACAATTATTACCGTAACCGACCTTAACTTTTCCTATCGGGCATGCCTTTTCATTGAGATAGGTAAGACCGGAGTGATTTTCAAACCCAACCAAAGTTTTAGGTTCTAAAAAATCAACTTCCATGGTAACATTACCTATAAACCTTTTATCCCCTGCAACAGTATAAGCGTCCAAAATACCTATACCTTCTATTCTATCAGCATCCATGGGCTGGTAATAATGCCCCAAAAGCTGGTATCCGCCGCAAATTCCCAACATAACAACATTGTCTTGCGATAATTTATGAAAAGCTTCTTTATGTTTTTGCAGCTCGTTTGATACAATAATTTGCTGTTTATCCTGACCGCCTCCGATAAAATAGATGTCATATTTGTCATAATCTATTAAATCACCCTTCGAAACAGTATCAACATTAACTTTAATACCACGCCATTCCAAACGTTTTTTCAAAGTTAACACATTACCAAAATCGCCGTAAATATTTAACAATTCAGGGTAAAGATGTGCTATATTTATTTCTAAATCAATATTGTTCATAATCTAATTTATTTGAAGGTGTCATACTTTATAAATTAAGAGTATTATAAAAGAAAAAATTAAACCAGCATACAGATAACTAAAAAGACGGGGAGTTTATGTTTAACAGGAATATTGAAGCGCTAAAGCTTAAAAATGCGCCTTTGGCAGAAGAACTTGAAAAAATTTCACTCGAAGAAGCTTCCAATCACATAAAAGTATACGAAGCGGAAACAAAAGACCTCATTATAGCCTATGATGACTTGGCACTTGACGATATTTACGACCCGATAAGAGTTGCTAAAACCAATTGGAATAAGAATGTAACAACAATCTTAAACCCTCATGACATAGTAGTTGTCTACGGACTGGGATTGGGATATCTGTTTAAAAGAGCCTATGTAAGCTGTGAATGCAAAATTTTACTTTACGAGCCGAAACTTGATATTTTAAGGTACGTTTTAAATTATATAGATTTCAGTGCAGAAATAGCGGACGAGCGTGTATCTATAGCAAAAAATGACGAGGAATGCTTTGAATTCATTGCCAAAAATTATCTCTCACAGGACAAATTAAACTTTATATTCCCTGCCGCTTATCAAAAACTGCTTATAGATAACATGATTAACTTCACAAACAAGCTGGTTGAGGTTTGTAATTTAAAACAGCTTGATATCAAAACTGTAGCCAATTTATCAAAACAATGGGCGTTCCACGAAGTCAAAAATATCAATAACATGGCATCAACCCGTCCTCTTTGCCTGCTGGAAAACAAATATGAAGGCAAAACCGCGCTTATAGCAGGGGCAGGACCTTCTTTAGCAAAAGATTTCGATACCATTAAATCGCAGCGGGATAAATTCGTTATTTTCGCCGTTAACAAAAGCTTGCGGACGTTATTTGAAAACGGCATAATCCCTGATTTTGTAATGTTCAGCGATACCCAGGACATCAAATTTACAATTGACGGGATTGAAGAACTGCTCAAAAGCACTCAAATTATTGCTGATGTGCGCTCCAATCCTTTTGTATACGAATTAAACAAAGGTCAAATCTTAAATTATTATTCTCAAAATGATAATATTTCGCATTACTTCCATGAAAAAACAAAAGGTATGATAAAACTTTATGAAACAGTTGGAACAGCAACGGGACAAGCTTTTTTCAGCGCCAAAGCATTAGGTTTTAAAAAGATTATTTTCTCGGGGCTTGATTTGGCGTTCAAGGACAACATTATTTATGCGGACGGACAAAATATATCAGTCGATGAGAACAATATAATTATCTCTGATAAGGTCAAAAATAAAAAACTTGTACAAATCAAAGACCTGAACGGCAATATGATAAATACAAGGGATGATTACGCCATGTTTGTGCGGCAATTTAACGAACTGTTTGCAAAAGAAACGCAAGTCGAACTTTATAATACTACGGGCTTCGGGGCATTTATTTCAAATATGAAATATCTGGCTTTGGAAGAAATAGCAAAAGGGCTTGAGCCTGTTAACGTTAACATTGCGAAAGATATGGGCAGTTTCTTTAACGACACTGCAAAAAATTGGGCAAAAACATTTGCCGCTATCCAATCTTGTATGCTTGAGCAAAAAGAATTTTTTGAGAAAATAGCAGAAAGTATCGCTTTTTTAATTAAAAAAGAAGAACTATTACTCGAAAAAATAACTCCGGCAAACGATTTTCAGGAAGAAATGCTGATTCTTGCGGAAGAATTCTCTCAAATAATTAAACCGGTAATAGAAAATCATTTTCTCTCCCAGTATTTGCAA
This sequence comes from Candidatus Gastranaerophilales bacterium, assembly GCA_028696075.1. Lineage (NCBI taxonomy): Bacteria > Bacillati > Candidatus Melainabacteria > Candidatus Gastranaerophilales > Candidatus Gastranaerophilales bacterium. The sequence continues at coordinate 147,496 of JAQVHS010000002.1, read as the reverse complement.
AATAATTTCATGACTTTTACAGCCGGTCATAATCAACCACAAGCAACATCTGTTGATGATATTATCAAGCTGAAAAATCAGGAAATTTCTCTGCTAAAAGCAATAGTAGCAGCAAGCAATAAGTTAGCATCAGCCATACAGTAAAGAACAATGGATAATTTAAAAGCTAATCTTGACATATTAAAACTAAAAAACCCGAAACTTGCAAAAAAAATATCGGAACACAACAAGCTGGCTTCCGAATTTGCACTTGATGAAACAAAGTCGGGAGAGCCGAATTTGCTTATAAACAATATTCCTGTTCATGACACAACGGATCCCGAGCAGGAGGCAATAGATTTTATGCGGGCAATAGCGGTCAAAAATTCCAATTCCATAAACTTTATATACGGTCTTGGGCTTGGTTTTTTGTTAAAACGCTTTGTAAAAGGTATAACAGGGCATATTATTGTCTTTGAGCCGGACCTTGATGTTTTAAGGCTTGTGTTTGAGCTGGTTGACTTTACGAATGAATTAAAATTATATAACGTTCATATAGTGCAAAATTTTGAAGAAACCGAGGAACTTTATAAGGATATATTTTGTCTTAATTATGCTATCTCAACAAGTATTCTTGATTATTATAAAACCCATCGTTATAAAGAAAGTAGCGAATTTATAAAAAATCTCGGATTTATACATGGTTTTTTCCAAAGTAACCATGAAACCTATTTCAAAAAAACAAAACCATGGGCAAAGTCATTAATCGATAACCTTGAGTATATTCCTGAATATGAAGAAGTTAAGGTTTTAAAAGATAAGTTTAAAAATAAGCCTGCATTAATTATTTCAGCAGGTCCTTCCTTGAATAAAAATATTCTGATTGCAAAACAGTACCGTGAAAATTTTGTTGTTTTTTGTGTATCAACCGCAATTAAAACCGCGGTTAAAAATGGCATTACTCCTGATTTTATATGTTTTGTGGAGCATGTTGAACATTCTATGATGTCAATAAAAGACGTAGATGTAAGCGACATGAACATAATTTTGCAGCCCATCACATACAAAGGGATGTTTGAACTTAAAGCAAAAAATAAATTTTTATTTTATGCGGATAATGACCCTGTGTCGGGCGTTCTTGCAAAAAAACTGGGAATTGAGCGCAAAGACTATATAAACCGCGGCACAGTATCTATAAATGCTCTTGTAGCCGCTAAGATTGCGGGATGTAATCCTATAGTGTTAATCGGGCAGGATTTGGCGTATACGGATTCAAAATGTTATGCGGAAGGCAGTCTTTACGATAATTTTAAAGTCGAAAACAATAAAGTATCATCGGATAATCTGCAAGCAACACTGGAAAAGACTAATTTTACGGAGAAACAGGCAAACAAAAGGCTCAATAATCTTACAGAAAAACTTTATAAGGTAAAGGGTCAAAACGGTGAAACCCTTTTATCACCGGGGGATTATGCAAGTTTTGTTAAATACTTTGAAGAAATAGCTCTGTTGTACGGTAAAGACACGAAACTTATCAACTCGACCGAAGGCGGCGCACAAATAAACGGTTACGAGAATATGCCGCTTGCAAAAGTAATAGAACAATATGCAAAAGAACCTGTAAATAAAGAGTTTCAAGTTACTACAAACAAAAAAGAACAACGAAAAAAAATCATAAGGGATGAAATTAAAATAAGTATTGAGCTATACGATAAGTACTTTAAGCCGATATTAGAGGAAGGTTATAATATTTTTGCGGGTATAGACTTTGATACAAAAAATCCCGACAACTTTAAAATATTTATTAAAGAATTTGAAACCCTGCTTAGAATTTATAAAAAGTTCAAAACAATGCCTTCAAGTGCATTGTTAACCCTTTTATGGGAAAGAAATATCTTTTTCACAGACTTTTTCATAAAACATATTGATGAAGATGATAAGCAAAAACAAAAATTATTTTTCTATTTACATTTGTTGTTTTACCGCGATTACCATAACTTCATCGCTCCACAGACAGAAGTCTTAAGGAATATTTTCAAAAATAAATTTACTTCTTAAGATAGTCCAAAATAGCCCCTCCTATTTCTTCATTCGGGTCAAAGTTTGATGTCTTTGGCGAAAAAGTATTCTTCATAAGCATTGACAGCAAAGGTCCGAATGCGTCAGGAACTTTAGTTTTCCTGTAAATTCCGGCTAAAAATGTTTGTATAACAGGGGAGTTTGTATTGTTAAACCTTGCAAAAACATGGTAATATTTGCCCATATCATTAACCCCCGCATCAATCATCCTGTCTGCAATGTATAATCCTTCTGCGATGGCTTTTTCGTCCTGTACAACAGCAAGAGTATTAATCAAATAAGGCAAAGACGTATCTTTTGTTCTTACATAACCGTCTACAAGATTTTCATCAAATATACAATAATTTCTGCCCTGCACGGGCATCTGCACATTAGCGCCTATACATCCGCAAATAGCATTCGGTGAAATCGGTGAAACAGCTTGAATCAAAATATATCTCCTTATGAATATACAAACGGCGCACCGTTCTTAATCTCGTACAAAATCTCTGTTGCCATAACCTTCAATTTATCGCAATCGCCTGTAGTTTTGGCTGTTTTCATAAATTCCGCCATCAAAATATCGATATTAGAACGTTTTTTGGCTTCAAAATTTCTCAATTCAACATCAACTAAACGCTTATGCAAGGATAAATCGGTTTGGGCATTAATCTTTTTGACCTGAATGTCTTTTAAGCCTTCAACAGTGGTTTTACCTGCGTACCCCAAGCCTGACACGGCAGCCAGCGCCAGGAATAAATTCCTCATTACTTTGCCTATCCCGGCATTATCTTTGTTCATAATCCAATTATAAAAATGTCCCTGTACATCATCAATATACGAATAGTACTGAACACCTTTCCTGCCGCCTAACGCCTCAGGCGCTTCTACAAAGACTTTGTAGCGCTCTTTAAGCCTGGATACAACTTCATCTATTTGTGCTTTTTCAAACCCTGCTTTTTGCATTTTTTCCGCAACATAATCCGGCTTGAAATTCAATGAAGAGAACATATCAAGCAGCGTTGATTGATTATTTTTAAGTGATTCGGGGGCAGCTTCGCGCAAGACATTATCTACATTTTGGTGCAAAGTTTTGTTGTAATTTGACATTTCTTTGGCAATATTTCTGATATATTTAAACGTTTTACGTGCAAATACAGCGGATAGCCCCAGTGTCGCAAGTCCTAAAACTATATATAAAGCGTTAAAAGACCGTTTTTTATGAGTTTGATATTCTTCATCCGGATTGTTATATTTGTTCCCAAATGTAACAAAACCTTTAAACACAGGCGGAAAATCATTTTTACACCTTAAAACATGTTCTATGGTATGGTTCATGATATCGGCCTTTTCTCTCATCATATTTCTTATTATGTTATTTTTACCTGCGAAGCTTTTTGTTTCCACTTCAATTAAATTTTCCTGCAAGTTTCTCTGTATATTGGTTTCCTGCTTTTTTACCCAAATATCCTTAAAGCCGTCAACAAAGTTCTTGACCACAAATACCACGGCAGCGAAAGATATAGCCCCCATAGCGCCGAGAATGTTTTTGACGCTGGGGTTTTGTACCGCCATATAAGTAACAAAATCATTCTCGCTAAGTAAGTTCATATTACGCGGCAAATCCGGCAATTGTTCAAACTTTGGCGCTTTAAGATTGTGTTTAACGGCGCTGTTCAAAACCTTGGCACTAAGTGCAACTCCGCCTAAAACTCCTACTGCGGTAAGGCATAAAGGTAAGATAGGGTTAGAGAGAAGGTTTTGTAAAAAAGAATCCGCTTTGTTATTATTTTTAAAAGCAGAGTCTATATGCGTTTTTTTAGGAATAATAAAGTTACCTTCAATATCTATCCTGTTGTTTGCTATGGAATCTTTTACAAAACTGTTTATTAAAACGCCTTCTTTAACAGTATCTAAACGTCTTTTTTGTGTATCAGTCTTTGACATGGAAGCACGGTAATTCTCTATGCTGTTAGGGTTGCCTATAGCATTAAAAGTAATGTTATGCCGGACGTATTTAAGTGGTGTAATATTACTAATCATCTTGTTCTTCTTCTTTTAGTAAATCAAATTTTTTGCGAAGCTCCGTTAAAATATTAACTTTTTTCGCTTCTTTTTTAACTTCTTCCGAATTTTCGGCTTCTTCGCTTGTTTCATCAACAAAACCAAAAAGTGAAAGTAATTTTTTCTTCCCTCTTTCAATAAATTCGCCGGCTTTTTTAAGTTTTGCCATATTTTCTTCACCAAGCAAAGCCGCTATTTTATCTGAAATATCGGCAACAAAACTCTTAACCGTATTTACCAATTTAGCCGTCATATTGCCAAATGTATCGGCTATAATTTGAACAGTTTTTAGCGCAATATTTTTTACGGTATTCACTGCAGCAGGTATCCCTGTTGCAGAAATAATGTTGCCTAAAAAATTAGCAACTGTGGCTGCCATGCCTGCAATACGCTGCACAAAAGCATTCTGCATTATATTATTAAGATTAATTTGTACGTCCGTTTGTTTATTCAAACGCTGGGCTTTCATCATCTGCCCGATAGCATAGCACTCATTCCACGACATTTCGTTAGACGTCCTTCTGATAGTATTGGCAGAGCCTCCGCCGCCGCTCATGCCTGCACAAAGCGGGCATGCTCCCATAGGCATTCCATGGGGACAGGTTCCTGCTCTTTGATTTGTAACTCCAATAGACATCTATACTCTCTTAAATACAAAAAGTACCGCGTTATCGGTACTTCAAAAGATTTTGAGTGTCTTCCCTTTAAGTGCGAAGTACGGACAACTATTTTACTTCTTTAAGTATTCCGGCTTTACGGCTGCGCATCAGCGAGGGAATCGCATGCAGACATCCTTAACAATATCCTGCTCACCCTGCTTTCCTTAAACAGTATATATATTCTAATTGGTAATAGCATTAAGTCAAGAAAAAAAAGGATTTGACGGTTTGCGAAAAAGAATTATTTACATTCTTAACATAAAAATAACCGCATAAAGGTAAAATCTTTATACGGTTATTTTTTACTTATTAATTGATAATGCTATTTTTTCTTATCGCCGAGCGTTTTGTAAGAAACTCCGTTAAGTTCTTTAATAACATCATTGGAAATATCGCTGCCGCCGAGAATAACAGCTGTTTTTTTCAATACTAAATCGTATTTTTTAGCTGTTACTTTTTCGATAGCTTTATAAACATCAGTTTCAATTTCCTGAAGTCTTTTTATCTGTTCCGCTTTAATTTTTTGAGCTTTTTCCTGTAATTCTTTTTCTAATTTTTTTTCTATATTAGTTCTTTCAATCTCGGTAGTAGCAGCCTTTACCTGACTTCTGGCATCTACCAGGAATTTTTCCAAGCCGACTTCTTCAGCTTTGAATTGCTGCGCAAAAGTCTGAGCTTTTTTATATTCAGCCAAAACTTTTTCAACATCAACGGTAGCGGTTGCAGCAAAAGATGGATGAATAGCAGCCGCTGCACATATAGTTAATACACCGACAGATAGTTTTTGTAATAGTTTCATAAAATCCTCCAATAAAATTCGTAACTAGTATGTTTCGCCGAAGAAGAAAGTAAATTGCCCGTTCTGAGAGTTGTTTTCTCCAACTCCGGTTAAAGGTATACCATAATCTAAACTCAAAGGTCCTAACCCGGGTATAAAAAATCTTACACCTACACCAGCCACTATAGCATAACCGGGGAAAGAGTACAATTTATTTGACAGGGTAGGAGAAAACATTTGACTCGCATCAACAAAAGCGGCAAGTCTTGTGCTGTTTAAGAACTCGTTTGAAGTAACTTTATCCAACAGAGGAATTGGTGTTCTATATTCTACAGAACCCATAACATAGCCGTATCCTCTGCCCATATGTCCTTCTTTGAACCCGCGGATGTTTCTTGCGCCGCCTAATCTGTATGCGGCAAATTCAGGCATATCTCCTGCTAGGTTTCCTGCAACTTTTGCCGATGTAATCAGAGTAGATGCTTTAGCTACAGGGAAAAATTTCTTTATGCTGCCTGTAACGGATGCATAACTTCCGGCATCACCTGCAATCTTTAACGCACCTTTAATTTTACCCATTGCAAACACACCGTTACGAGGTGCAATAGGATTATCTCTTGTATCATATATTAATGTCGGAGACAAAGATAAATATGTGCCTGACACTAACTGTTCAGCTCTTTCCGAAAAAGGAATACCATGTGCCAAAAATCTTTGTCTGGCTTGCGCTTCATCACCTTCTTCAACCTTATCGAACTCCATACCAAAGCCCAGACCCGCTATTAAGTGGGGATATTTTTTAAGAGGTTTAGCAAATTCGATACTGCCGCCAATTCTTTTTTCAATTGCAAGAGGGATTTGAAAACTGGCCCAGCTGCTGCCGTAAACAGTATTATCCATAGAAATCATGGTTCCCATCAAGCGAGGTTCGGTCAATTTGGCCTCAAATTGGAAATCAGCACGATTTAAAACATCGCTGCCGCTCATCATGGCTCCCGTACCTGTAGAGAAATTAACAGAAGTTTGCTGTCCTCTGCCGAGGAAATTTCTGTCGGCATATCCTACCGTACCGAACAAGCCTGTAGTAAGGTCAAGTCCGCCGCCTACAGAGATACTTCCCGTTCTTTTTTCTTCAAGTTCTACGGTCAGGCAATATTTTTCAGGGTCGTTTTCAGATGGCGATAAAGAGCGCTTAACATTCGCAAACGCTTGCGTATTATACAATCTCATAATATCCTTCTGCATAATATTATCGTTATAGATTGTATTTGGAATGACAGATATATTTCTTTCAATAACATAGTCTTTAGTCTTGGTATTACCGGTGTATCTGATTTCATCGATAATACCTTCATTAACTTCAACAAATACGGTACCGTCAGGTTCGTCATGAATATCTTTAACACGTGCTAATATGTAACCGTGTTCTGCATAATAATTTTCTATTGCGCCTATAACCTCATTAATTTCAACAATATTTTGAGGCATTCCCACCTGATTAGACAGGATTGCCTGAATTTCCGCGGTTGAAATTACTTCATTACCTGTTATAACAAAGCCTGTAATAGGAACGTTTTCTTCAACCTGAATGTTCAATACCACTCCTTCAGGTGTCATAACGGGACTGGCCTTAATCTTGTCGGAAAAATAACCCATATCATATATTTCTCTGAGGTTTACTTTGATTAAATCTCTGTCATAAAGCATGCCCGTTTTTGTCGAAATAGCGTTGAGTATATCTTCCTGACGAACGAGGTTATTCCCTGTAATTCTGATATCTTTAATATAGATACCGGGGTTTTCTTTTTTAGATTCTGTTTTTAACTGCTGAGGTGTTTCATTCTCCAAGGTCTGCAATGTTTTATCCTGAAGACGCGGAGTTTGCATTTCTTCGGCACAAACCGTATTCTGCCGCACTGCCAAGCCTAGTATTAGAAAGAATATAAATGCTGATAATTTATTGAATTTATTCATTAGCCACAAACTTCAGGTACAATATAACAACATAATAATTTAATATGAAAAAATATTCTACTTTTTTAATTACTTTAATTATAGACAATACAGAAAAAAAGGGAAGGCTTGAAGCCTCCCCTTTAGTGTTTATAGTAATTGTATATCCGGTCTGCTTTCCAAATTGTCTTTTAGTTTTTGTATAAATTGTTTGGCTTCGGGAGTTGCCTTACTCCAGTTAACGGAACAAATACCTCTTTGCACCCATAGCAGCTCTTTAAAGAAAATATACTGGGAATTCATAGCTTTCACTTTAGAGTCTAAATAGGTATGCTGTGCATCAACCATTTGTGCAATAGGAATGGAGCCTTTTAAGTACTTGTTCTTTACCAGATGATAATTTTCCTGTGAAGCATACATGGCTTTATAGTTCTTTTCAATACTAAAGTATCCTGCCAATGCTTTGTTAATTACTTCTCTGATGTGGGCTTCCAAGGTGATTTTAACTTCATCGCTATAGCGCTGTAATTCTTCTCTTTCCGCTTTAATTCTTGCGATTTCAGCTATTTTTGTACCGCCTTCAATAGGCTTCCATTGCGCAAAAATACCAAGCCTGCCGTTAGTTGCATTAGGCGGATTCATATTAACGGGAATATGCTTTCCTCCCGGTCCCAAAGGCTGAAGAATTTGAGTTGTACCGGTGAATTGTCTGTCCAATAAAGACGTATAATCCAAAGATAATTTTGCATCAGGCAAAATAAATTTTTGATAATACATAGACATTTCATGGTCTTTCATTTTAATTGCCGCTTTTAATTTAGCAAGTTCGGGAGAAACTCTGTAAGACTCCTCTATAAGCATTTGAGTGAATTTTTCAAGCATAACCGGAGTTGAAACATAGTTTATAATATGAATTTCGCTCGTATAAAAAGCGGGGTCGTTAGCTTTCAGCTCGGCAAGCTCAAAATTCTCTTTTTGGTCACTCGTCAAAAGTTTATTTACGGCTATTTTAAGATTTTTAAGTTCAGCTGTCATATCAAGTAAATGCTGCTCGTTTATACTAAGCTGCGAAGCCCATCTTAAAGGCTCTTCATAGCCGCATTTACCCAGTTTTTCACGTACTCTTGCGATGGCAAGATTTTCTCTTGATTCTTTTACATAATCTTTTTGGACTTTTATTGCATTTTCAAGCATTAAAATATCAAGATACATCAGTGCAATATCAATACCCATATTTTGTTCGGTAAGAAGTTGTTCCGCCTTTTGGAAGTTAACCATCTTACCTTTAACCAAAATATTGGTTACAAGAGCGGGAGAATAAATAATCTGCTCGATACCCATAGAGAATACCCCTGTTTTTTCGGGTACGGAAAGTTGGGCAGAGCGGGCAAAATCTTCATTGTACTGCTGATAGCCTAAAGTTATGCCAAAAGAAGGCAAATACTTCAAAATAGCGGCAGCAGAAGCTCTTCTCGCAGCTTTCACAAGCAGTCTTTTTCTTTCAATATCGAGGTTTTGCTTATCAAGCGTATCAAATACAGCCGTTAAGCTATATACTTTTGGGGCTTTATTGGTAATAACTTCCGCATTATTTAATACCCGTAAGTGCGGCTGATAGTTTAACAGCTCGGCAGTATCTTTATTGAAATACAATAACTCGTCTTCATAAAAATCCACTTTGCCGGTAAATGCTTTATTTCCGTTTAAAACCCCTTGAATACTAAAAGAAGTAGCCTCAGCCATTTTTCTGTCAAGGTCATATGCTCCTGTCCCAAACAGAACACCTGCTTCAACGTCTTCTTTGCCTACGGTTGAATATGTAGGCATTTTTTTTGAATTAAAGTTAGAAATCAATATTTCTTTTTGGTCTGAAGACATATTGTATAACGGGGTAAAAATAACCGCATCACAATCAGAAGGAATTTTGCCAAGAACTGCAGCTGCACCACCATTGACAGGCACAACCGTAAAGTTCAAACCCGGTAATTTGGACTCTAAGAATTTATTCCAATCTTTTTGTGTTTTGTAGTAGCTTTCTGTCATTAAAACAGCTGCTTTATTAAACGAAATAAGCTTCTTGAATAACAAAGCACCTTTTATAGACTGTTGAAGAGGATTAAAAAGTCCGTCCCCGAAATCTCTTAAACCGTATTGGTCAATAGTAACAACCATCTTCTTTTTGTTTTGTAATTGAGAAAAATATTTTGATGACAGATATCCCAAAGAAACCACCATCGTAGCATCGGAAGACAAGGCTTTTTGACTTACGTCTTTAACGGAATCAGACGTCCAGTTTCCTTCAAATACCAGATTTTTAGGAAATTCGGCTTTGTAATCAGGCGCTGTAGATTTTGTAATCTCTGTCTGAAATTGCTTTAAAACTTTTGCATTCTTGTCTGAAGGACCATCAAAAACAAACGCATATTTAATCGTTCTTGCATTTGTTTTGTAAATCGGAGCTTTTGCTTTTTGGGCAACTTCAGTGATTGCCAAAGCCGCTCCCGATTGCATGCCTAATATCATAAGGCACAACAGAAAACTCAATAACTTCTTCATAAATTCTCCACTCTATCTTATACGTCAAATCAGTTTGATAATTCACCAGGATGACTTCACACTGAAAATTCTAACCCCAAGATTTTAAACTAAAATTGTTGCATATGCAACAATTAAAATAGTTTGAAAAAATAATCAAGATAAATAAAGATTTTGCACCTGAAGTATTGTAAACAAATATAAAGTTAGGGCGAATTTTGCCCGTTTAAAAGCAAAAAAAATTGGATTTTTTACTTTATATATATAAGGTAAATTTTAAGGTCGGTTTATGTCACAAGCTACACCAACATCCATACCATACAACGGTTCAGGGACTATTAACATTCACATTAATAACCCTTCGGCTAATGTTGCGCCTGCGGGCATGCCTGTGTATAATCCGTATGCGTATGCATATCCGCCGGCATCTTACCCCGGTTTTGCATATCCGCCGAATTATTATATTTCAAATAACAATGTGCCTCAAAATACACAACCCCCGGTAACTATAGGGTCAACACCCGTAGCTGCCGCACCTGCCGCGACGGCAGACAATAAAAAAAGAGAGGTTGTTGTACTAACCGATAATTACATAAAAACACTTGAACAATGTTTGAAAAATAACAATGCGGAAGTCAGAAAGGATGCGGCAGCAAATCTTCTTAAAAGGTTTAAAGAAGACAAATCAAGAGCATCAGACCCTGCTTTAACGGCTCTTTTAAACATTGCGCTGCAGGACCAAAATCAGGCAGTAAAATCGTTGGCAATGGCAGCTGTGCAAACAGGCTATGCCAAGGGCGACAATCTAACCAAACAAATACTCGGTAATATAGAAAAATCAAAAAGCAACTACGGTCAGGATGCAAATCAATCAATATCTGCCATGTTAAAACTGGCGGAAGAAAAACAAACGGTGGATGACAATTCACATTATGACCAAAACCAACAAGTTAAAAATAAATCGAAAGGGTAATAAAAATGAGTGCAGGAAGTTTTATAGCAAAAACAATAGGTATAGCGGCTCTTGGTATAGCGGGTTATGATTCGCTCAGTTCCACTCACAGAAATGCGGTAAGAGATACTCAGGCTCAAACTATTAACCAAATAGAAGACGTTTACTTAAGAAATGATTCCATGGAAACCCAAAGCATAGCAAGTCATAAAATACGCAACTGGGCTCAGAATTGGTTCACAGATACAGGCATTATGTCAGTATTAATGGGCGTTAAGAATTATGTAACAGGATTTTTCGGAAATATTACCGATAATGCCATAACATTCGGATTAGGCTTCCTTGCATTATTTGCTTCCAAGTCAAAGCCGGGTATACTTGGCAAAGCCCCTATCGTAGGCAAACTTGCTGCAGGACTTCTGGCTCTTCAGGCAGGCAAATTCATTGTTTGTGATATGTTCGGTTTATTTAAAACTAAACCCCACCCTTAAATCAGGGCAGTAAAAAAGCAGGTTTTTAAAAAATCAAATCTCCCCTGCTTATAGAATTTTATACTCTCCATTATCAATAACACTATAACAGTATATTTTTTTGTTTTAATCCACCAAACAGATGATTTTCTAAGAATATGCTTGCCTTAATTAACTTTTGTAACTTTGTTGGTATTACTTTTAATTTTAGCATAAAAAATTACCTTTATTTATAAAGTGAGAAGAACGAGTAATTTTTAGAGCATGGCTGAAAATATTTTTACATCCAAGAGTACTTTAGGTTTTAATCAGATTCAAAACAGGTTAAACCCGTTCATTAACTTTGAAGATTTAGATTTTATAAGCACTGCAAGTGCCATTAATAATTTTAAACAAGGCGAAACCGGAGATTGCTGGTTACTTGGAGCGCTAACGTCCATAAACCAAATACCTAAAGGCAGACGGTTACTCCAAAACATTCTTAAGCCTCTGCCAAACGGCGATGTACAAGTAACCCTAATCGGCGCTGCCAAATCCTACATTATAACAAAAGAAGAGATAAGGTATATTCCGAAGCTGTCTTCAGGCTGTGAGAAAGTAAAGGCTCTTGAGATAGCCGTATTAAAACACCAGCGCAGCAACTGGTTGTTATCATTGAAATATACGATGTGTAATGCTCCATACGGAAAAAAGCGGGCAAATATGTACGATACTGGTTTTATGCCCAGCTCTTACGGTTCTTTGGATACCAATTATGATGAATATGCTATGTTTCTTTTGACAGGGTTCAAACCTAATGATTATTTCAATAAAGAAGATGAATTAGAAAAAGCTCTGCCTGAATTGGAAAAAAACAAAAAATCATACGCTATAACAGTTTCTTTTCATTCAGGCGAAGACGATTTTATATACAACGGTCAAATTTTTATGCCCCACCATTCTTATGCGGTAAAGGAGTTTAGAAATGAGTTTTTTGTACTTATAAACCCTTATGACACCTCAAAGGAGTGGTTTATTCCGTACAAAGAAGTTAAAAAGCACAAATCTTCTATCGTAGCTGTGAAGATTGCCTAGGTCTATAACTCAGGGATTGTACTATCTATAAGAGGTTTAAGATTTTCGTCTTTAATTTGAGATAAAACGAATTCTTTATCAACTCCGTAAAACTCACCGACGGAAGCCAATGTCATAACAGCCTGATAAATAACTTTTTCAGAGTTTTGACCTTTTAAAATATTTTTTATCGTATCGATATAATTTTCCAAATTCAAATCACTTATAAGTTCAAGCGCAAAACAAACCCTTGAATTTTCTTCCTGTATAAGCTCTACGGCGATAGCATCCTCGCAAATCTGCCAAAACGCATTATCCAAACTGCTTAAATAACCGAATATCTCCTCAAGCTCCTTTAAGGTTTCCTGCGTTTCATTGAACTTATAGATGTCATTCTCATAAAACATTTGGAAAAGATATTTGGTCTTTAACAACAAAACCGCATATCTCGATATCAGGTCTTTTTCGGGGTGGGCATTTATAATATCAATTAAAGCGCCTATACTCTCATAAATTTTGAAATCAATAATAGTTGATAACGGCCAAATTTCAGCTAAACTTGTGATTAAATGCTGGTAGCAATCCAAAGCAAACTCTCTTACACATTTGTCATCATCCGCATAATATTTGTTGGGGGCTTCAAGCATAGCGGCTGCACCTGCTATATGCTCGGGCATAGAAGATTTTGACATAGCTTTTAAAATGGGGATGAAGGCTTTTTTGTTGCCATACCATTGTAAAAACTGCGCTGCATCGGTTTTTTCCCAATCATCTTCCGCTTCAAGCTTATTCATGTAATATTCATAAGAATAATTATCTCCCATATCGCCAAGCGCTTTGGCACAATTGTACTTTAGCGGTTCATAATTGCCGGAATAGGCATCGAACAGATAATATGCCGTGGCATTATTTGTTATAAAAGAAAAAAACTTCGCCGCATAAGCCTTTTCATCCTCAGACCCTATCTTTAGCAGCTCAAACATCTTATCATTCAATTCTTTGTTAGAATAAGAAAATCTTAAAAGGATTTGCACAAAACATTCATCCCAATCCAACGAGTGGATTTTAAAAAGTTCGAAAAGGTTTTGATAATTATTTTCATCAATTACATCAGAAAAATAGCTTGCGATATTTTGTTTTATAAAAGGAAAAATATTGTCGGAATTTTCAACAAAACACCGCCAGGCTTCCATGTCTTTGTTATCAATTATATATTTAGCTGCCTGCCTTGCTTTATTTTTATCTTTATCAGTCAGGTCTGATGCAAATTTATTTGCTAACTTCATTCAGTTCTCCTTGTTTTAATATTATAGGATAACTTCCTAAAAATTGGTAGATAATTATTGTAAAGAAGCCGAAAATCTGCACGAAGAAATACATCATACTGCAGGCTTCCGCAGTATCTTAACTTCCAAGCTTTTAAGCGGCTAATTCTTTGCTCTGTCGATAATTTTTTCTCTGCCCCAGCTCATTCTTGAGCGAAGTTCATTACCTACTGTTTCAATAAGGTGTTCTTCACCTTCTTTTTCCATTGCTTTAAATTTTTGCATTCCGGAATTACATTCATTAATAAATTCGTTAGCAAAAGTTCCGTCCTGAATTTCTGTTAATATTTTTTTCATTTCAGCTTTGGTAGCTTCATTCGCAACCCTTGGTCCTCTTGTCAAATCACCGTATTCGGCAGTATTAGAAATAGAATATCTCATATCTGCAATACCGCCCTCCTGCATCAAGTCAACAATCAGCTTTAACTCGTGCAAACATTCAAAATATGCCATATAAGGAGAATATCCGGCTTCAACAAGTGTTTCAAACCCTGCTTTAACCAATGCCGTCATACCGCCGCATAAAACCGCCTGCTCTCCGAATAAATCTGTTTCTGTTTCTTCTTTGAATGAGGTTTCAATAATACCTGCTCTGCCCGCACCTATCGTAGAAGCATAAGCCAAAGCAACTTCTTTGCTATCGCCTGTTGCATCCTGATATATAGCAATAAGGGCAGGAACACCTTTGTTTTCAACGTATTGGCTTCTTACCGTATGCCCCGGACCTTTTGGCGCAACCATAATGACATTAACATCAGCGGGAGGCACAATTTTACCAAAATGAATATTAAAACCATGACTGAACATTAAATACTGTCCTGCTCTAAGGTTAGGTTTAATTTGCTCTTCATAAACTTTTGCCTGAGTTTCATCAGGGATAAGAACCTGAATAACATCAGCCCATTTAACGGCATCTTCTATATTCATAACTCTTAAGCCTTCCGCCTGAGCCTTTTTAGCTGAAACTCCGTCCGGTCTTAAAGCACTCACTACTTCAACACCGCTGTCTCTAAGGTTTAAAGTTTGACCGTAACCTTGAGAACCGTAGCCTATAACAGCTACTTTTTTATTTAAAATTTTAGAAGTATCAATGTCTTTGTCATAATAAATTTTCAATTGTGTTTCAGTAGTCATAATATTTCTCCTTTTTTATTTCATACTTGTTAAAAATTGATTTTCTTTGGTAATCACAACTAAACCGGAACGTACAAGCTCCTTTATCCCTATAGGTCTTAAAAGTTCAATAATTGAACGTACCTGCTCACCGTCTCCTATTATTTGCAGCGTATAAGTTTTCGGCGAAACATCGACAATCTTCGCATCAAAAATTTCCGCAATTCTCAGTATTTCGCTGCGGTCTTCATCTCTTGCCGTAACCTTAATCAAAACAAGCTCTCTGTCAATTGCATTTTCTTTTGAAACATCAACAACTTTGAGCGTATATATCAATCTGTGAAGCTGTTTGCAAATTTGTTCAACAACCTTGTCATCACCTGTAGTAACAATAGTTACGCGTGAATAATCGTTATCCAAAGTAGGCGCCACGGTCAAACTTTCGATATTATAGCCTCTGCCGCTGAAGAGCCCCGATAAACTGGATAAAACACCGGCTTCATTTTGAACAAGTACTGATAATGTATGCTTCATCTGATATTCTCCTTACGGCTCATCACAATCATTGGAAAGTAAAACTTTGTTTATCGGATTTCCCGCTAAAACCCAGGGGTAAACCATTTCAAACGGTTCGACCACAAAATCCACGAAAACCGGACCTTTGTGTTCCAATGCCTTTTTAATTGCAGGTTCTATTTCTTCTTCCCTTGTAACTCTTATACCCATAGCCCCGTAAGCTTCTGCCAATTTAAGGAAATCCGGGCTTGAAATGTGAGTTTGAGAATAATGTTTTTCAAACAGTTTTTCCTGCCATTGTCTCACCATTCCCAAATAGCCGTTGTTAATAATAAATGTTTTAACATTCAAATTATAATCTACGCAGGTCATAAGCTCCTGAATATTCATCTGAATACTGCCATCACCGGCAATATTAAGTATAGTTCTGTCTTTAAGAGCCACAGCTGCGCCCATTGCAGAAGGAAAACCAAATCCCATTGTTCCTAAACCGCCTGAGGTTACAAATCTTCTCGGTTTATTAAACTTATAAAGCTGTGCTGTCCACATTTGGTGCTGTCCGACTTCTGTACATACAATCGGGTCGATATCTTTTGTCAGTTCATAGATTTTTTGAATTACCGTTTGAGGAGAAAGCTTGTCAGAATTAACCACAGGCATTGCACGTTTTTGCTTCCATTCATCAATTTGTGCAAACCATAAATCTTTCAAATCCTGATTGATTTCATGTTCTTTCTTTTCAGCTTGAACAAGCATATCGTTTAAGATATTTTTGGCACAGCCCACTATCGGAATATCAACAGGAACATTTTTGCTGATAGAGCAAGGGTCTATATCAACATGAATAACCTTTGCCCCTTTGCAAAATCTCTTCAAAGACCCTGTAATCCTGTCATTAAAACGGGTGCCTACAGCTAAAAGCACATCACAGTGGGATACTGCATAATTTGCCCAATAATTGCCATGCATACCAAGCATACCAAGGGAAAGTTTATCATCAGAGGGAAATCCGCCAAACCCCATCAAAGTATTGGCAACAGGAATATGTAATTTTTTCGCTAATTTTGTCAATTCTTCGTGCGCGCCTGCAGCTATAACGCCGCCGCCTGCAATAATAACAGGTCTTTCCGCTTCATATAACAATTTCAAAGCATTAAGAATTTGTCTGGGATGCCCTTTGTAGGTCGGATTATATCCCGGCAGTGCAAGTTTTTCAGGATACTTAAATTTTGCTTTTTGCACAAGTACATTTTTAGGCAAATCAATTACAACAGGACCGGGTTTACCTGTTTTTGCTATATGGAAAGCTTCTTTTACTATACGGGGCAGGTCTTTTAAATCCTTAACCAGATAGTTATGCTTGCAGCAAGAGCGTGTAATGCCGACTATATCAGCTTCCTGAAACGCATCATTGCCAATAAGTTCAACAGGCACCTGTCCGGTAAAAACAACTATAGGATATCCGTCCAAGTAAGCGTTTGTGATACCGGTGATTGCATTTGTTGCACCGGGACCGGATGTAGTGATTGCAACACCTACTTTGCCCGTAACTCTTGCATAGCCCTCGGCAGCATGAATAGCAGCCTGTTCGTGGCGGACAAGGTAATGTTTAATAAAATCACACTTATAAAGTTCATCATAAATATGGAGAACGACCCCGCCGGGATAACCAAAAATCTCATCCACACCTTCTTTTCTGAGGCATTCTAAGAGAATTCTTGCACCTAACATTGTTTCATTATCTGCTTGAACTGCTGCCAATGTAGAAAATTGCTCTGCCATTTATTGTCTCCATGTACGAATAACTATTAAACTAACCTGTTAGATTACATATTATTACTAACAAAACAAGAAATCAAACAGATTTATAGCAAAAAATTGCCCATAAATTACTTTATGGGCAAAAAATCTTAAAAAAACGTCAATTTTAAGCAAAAAAGCTTTGAATTGTGTTAAATAAAACGTCTATCATGCTGCGGACAACTGCCACCATTTGTGCAACACCGCCAATCACTTTCTCAGCCATCATTTTAAACGAACCGACAAGCCCCACTGTGTTACCATGTTCATCTTCTACAAGATTTCCGTTTTCATCGTATTGATTTTCAAAAGAAAGTGACAGCTCGGTAATTTTTGCTTCATCAAGGGTTTTAAGTTCGCCCTCGTCAACTTTGCCGTTTTTATTCATATCGCACCATACTTGAAGTTCATAGAAAATACCATCAAGTTTATCTATCAATCCATCGTTATTGTCATCATATTTTGCAAGTTCATCAAATCCCTGCGGTGCACCGTTTTGATTGCCAAACATTTCCGCCCCGCTGTCAATCTGGCCGTTTTTGTTTTTATCATAAACTAAAAATGCGTCATCAAATTCAGTTTGAACATCAGTCCAGGCAGTGAGTTCAGCTTTACCGTCAGCATTCAAATCAAATACAACACCATTTTCTACAGGAACTAATTTTAATCCGTTTCCATAAAGGTCCAAAACAAGCGGCGTTTCTTTTCTGTAAATAGAATGAACCACATCATAAATCACACCGTCATACTCTATTTTTCCACCGCTGCCTTCTTCGTCCATCCTGCTATAACTGGTAGAAATACCTATAGGTTCTATCATTTTAAACTTAGGGTCAGCAACCGGAGAAGTTGCGGATACAGCATTTCTATCAACTTGTAATACCTGTCCTGAACTTATTGTAGCCAATAACGTCCCGTCTTCTCTTATTACATAAGCCTCGCCTTTATTAAAACGTTTATCTAACAAATCGGGCTGATTTTTTTCAATATTAGCCAAAAGCTGCATCCAATCAGCATCATTAGCAGCCACCCTATTATGAATCCAAGAACCTGATAAACCGCAATATCCTCCGCATACCGATGTTGCTACTATATAATTTGTTCTATCTATGTTACCCGAAGAGAAGTCACCGGCCTTTCCTGATGCAAAATCCAGAATTTGGTCTCTCACTGAAAGCGGTCTCATATTTAAATAAGTAATGACAAAACTATCAGCCCCGGCCGTATTGTAAGAAGCGATTATAAATACTTTCGGCGGAAGCTTTTGACAGGTCTTAGTCTGAGGGTTAAAAACCGGTTTATCTGAAGGACATTGACACCCTGAAACTGTTTTTACCATTTCGGGTATTAAACAAGATGTGCAGGTTTCACTCAAAGGATTGTAAACGGCATATTGCCCCGGTTCAATTTTATCTTTAGAAGGACAAGTACAACTGTCGGTTATTTTGTCGCCTTCAAACCTAGCTGTACCCGAACATGTTGTTTCATAAGTAATAGTGCCTACTTTAGGCGCGCTACAGGCTTTAACAATATTCGGACAAGTACATATACCATTTGTTAAAACAGGCAAATTATCGGGGCATTTACAAATATCATTCTCAAAAACCTGTTCTCCGCTGCAAGCTGCAACACAAGTCTTACCGTCACTTTTTAAATTCGGCAAATCAGAAGAACATTCGCATGTACTCTTTTTTAGTGTAAAAGTTTTTCCTTGAGCGCTGCAAACCCCGTCATAAATTATAGAGCCGACCATATTACCTTGGCAGGCTTCTGTTTTCCCTTCGCATACACAAATACCGTTTACATTTTCTTTATTATTTTTACAAGTACAAATATCGTCTACGAGTGCCATATCAGGATTTTTACAAACACATACATTACCATCGGGAGTTTTATCGGGAGGACAACAAATTCCTTCATAAGTTGTGGTGATAACCCCAAGATTGCAAGTTTCAATCTTTTTTTTATTGCCGTTAGGAAAATCTGCAGGGCAGTCAACATCCGTTACTTTACCGCCTTCGTAACCTTCGCAAAGTTCAAATTCGCTCACAGCTCTGTCGCGATAAATTGCCATCACAAATTGCGGTGTTTCATCACCTGAGGCTTTTTCATTAACATCAACATAAGCCAAAGCACAAGGCGCTCCGCCGCCGGACACCGTAGAGCAGGTTGCGTTTAACTTCTGAAAAGCTATTGTAGTACCGTCAACAAGTTCCACGGCAGGTAACGAGGCTGGTTTTGCGAAATTTTGCGGAGTATTGTATCCTGAAAAATCGTTCACAACGGCTTGGGCATTTTTAGTATTGAGTTTTAGAGCAAAACCATCTCTGAGGGTATCATCGTTTTGTGTTAATGCTGTTAAAGCTAAACCCGTTGTATCACCTGAGGCAATGGCTTTTGAAACGCTTACAATCAGACTTTCCGCCTGATGTTTTTTAGCCAGAATAATTTTTTCATCTTTGTTGGAAAAATGGGTAGCAGATAATATAATAATTTGCGAGTAAAATGCCTATAATACCCATTGAAATCATTATTTCAGCTAATGTAAAAGCGGTCTTCTTCTTACCTGACATATCTTCTCCTTAATAATTAATTTTAACCAAACCGAGCATCATGTTATATCGAAATTATATTAGCATGTTTATTATGTCCATATTTTAAGTTTTTTAAACAGAAAACTTAAAAACAATTCACAATACTTCATAATTATTTATTACTCACCCATAACTTTCACTATAACTCTTTTTCTGCGTTGACCGTCAAATTCTGCATAGTAAATTTGCTGCCATGTACCAAAGTCTAATCTGCTGTTAGTAACAGGAACTATAACTTCATGCCCGATTAAAAGACTTTTCAAATGACTATCTCCGTTAGTTTCTCCGGTTCTATGATGATTATAATTAATATCAAACGGAGCAAGCTCTTCCAACCATTTATCTATATCTTTAATCAAACCGCTTTCATCGTCATTAACATAAATTCCTGCCGTAATGTGCATAGCACTGACTAAAATCATACCTTCTTTAATGCCGCTTTTCTCCAGAATTGCTTCAATTTGCGGAGTAATATTAATATATTCACGATGGTGCGTCGTATTAAACCACAGATATTCCGTGAGAAATTTCATAATTTTACTTCCTATATCGTTACCGCAAATTATTATAGCATTAATTCTATGAAGATTAATATGCCAACGACCAAAAAAGGTGAGTAAGCTTAAGAGGTAAAAAAGTGAAGGGCTTAAAAATCATGCTCAAAAAAAAACCCTCG
Organism: Candidatus Gastranaerophilales bacterium; assembly: GCA_028696075.1. Taxonomy (NCBI): domain Bacteria; kingdom Bacillati; phylum Candidatus Melainabacteria; order Candidatus Gastranaerophilales; species Candidatus Gastranaerophilales bacterium. The sequence goes on along the minus strand of JAQVHS010000002.1, from coordinate 126,971 downwards.
ATGAGGGCTAAGGATAATTAAGAGAGAAATTAAGAGGAGAAATTTATAAGAGAAAATTTATATTGCTAATTTTTGCTGTATGGCAGTCTTGTTGCCGCCATAACCTGTCCATTTTTTATTAACATCATTTAACATCATTCTGCCCGTACGCCCTGTATATTCTTGATCTGCACAGTATGCAAATTCTTTTGTAAATCTTGAATCCAGAACTAATGAAGAAACGATATCTTTGTAAGTGCCCCAACCGTCAGTGGCATTTGCCATTGCTAACGCGAAGTTTCCGGGGTGTTCAAAAGCAACTTTATTCAAAAGACCTAACATTTCATCCGCTTTAGCCGTTCTGTTGCCCATCCAGCCAAATCCCCAATAATTGAAGTTTTTAACTATATCTTTTCTTAAAGAACTACCGGGGGTATCAGCAGCATAAAGAAGTTCTACCGCTGCCAATTCTTCAGGATTTTTAGCTAAATTGCGGAGCATTGCTTCTGCAACGCCTTCTTCGTTAGTTTCAAGCGCCAATTTTAATTTACTGACACTTAGTTTTATCTTTTGGTATTCGCTGCCGTTTGGATCTGTTAAACGGGAAATCTTTTCGTGCTTGGCAGCTATTGCTCTTTGTTCATCTGTTAAATTAGTACTTCTTCTGTAGGCTTCATACCAGCTTGTCGAAGCTTGACCGTTTTGAGATGTATTGTTTATAGGGTTATTCACCGTGGAACATGGGTTATTATAGCCATTTCTCGGCATTTCACTAACATTACCGCCATAGTATCCGTATCCGCCAAAACCGTTATATCCGTTCATCATCATAGTATTCATAGCACTTGCACTGCCGCCGAATGTATCAACCATTCCGCCGGAAGTAATTGAATTAATCATATTATACTTATCATAAGCGGGCATCATTTGCATAGAATTGGCAATACCTGCAAAAGTATTATCACTATACATAGCCCCAAAATTTGAACCATAACAAGGAATAGTATTAGCTGCATAAACAGGAGCAGGAACAGCGTAGACCGGTGCTTGTTGAGCATACAGAGCTAACGCGTATGGATTAGCGTAATATGCATACTGGTTTGGAGATATTGCCGCACCCAGATTCGCTGCTGTTTGTGCCAAAGGCGCAACTACTCTTGCAGTTCCGTCAAATATTGTCGATAATGTTTGGTTTGTATAACCGAAAAGATTGTTAACCGTATTATTAACGAAATCTAATGGCGGTTGAACCGCAACTTCTGTTATACCTTTTATCCCTTCAGTACCCATGACCATTTCCTTTATTCACCTTACTTATATAAAAACATTTTGAAAAAAAAGATTGCTTTTTCATGTCCACATGCCTGTATATATGCTTCAAATAAAGGCTTTAAGAAATTTAAACTTATAAGAAAGTTTTAAGAAATGTAAACTTTAGTATGATTTTTTTTCAAAACCCTTCAGTTTTTTTCAAATTTGCCGATAGATAAAAGTGTAAGGAATAGTTTTAGGTTTTAGGATGTCAACAAATCTTGGAGATAACATGAAGAGCAACCGTCAGCTGGAAGTAGACCCTATAGAAGCGATATTTGAGCTTAATATGGGAGATTTTCTGACAGAATATTTTATAAGCGATGAATTAGCACAGAAGATAGGCAATGCTGATAAAGACAACAGCGAAAAGCTAAAAACACAGTTGCAAGAGCTTATTTCAATATATTCCATTGACAACACTCTTAATTTGCTTGGCTTTAATAACAATGACGATTTTGTAATATACAACTCCATTGCAAAAACAACAGTAAACATGCTTGATATAGATGCCTGTCATATATTCTTGATGAACGAAAATACTAATCTTATAGACATAGAAAATGACCTGGTATTAGTAGGTACATCTATTGAAGATGCGCCAAAGATTTTCAACAAAAACATAGGGCTGAAGTTGACCGACATTGATAATGCAGTGATAGAAAGCTTTGAAAACAATGAGATTTTAGAACTGCATGACGTATCAAAAGCTCCCCACTGGCAGCCTGTTAAAGACTTAAAAGAAGACAAAGTAAAATCGGCAATGATAATTCCAATGAGCAGTAATTCAGGAAAAGTCGGAATAATAATCCTCGAATCATATTCTAAAAAAGTTATCGCAAAAGAATTTTTGGACCTGGTAAAAATAACGTCAAGATTATTTGTGACATCTATGAACATTCAAAAGTTAGTTGAAGAAACAACCGATATCCTGAAAGATGACGATGTAACCCCAATGGAATTAAGGCATTTGAGAACCGAGTTAACTGCCATTATAGGCGATTTAAGTGATGAACAGCAGACTTTTGTAGAAACTCTTGCCGCTTCCGTAGATAAAAAGAGCCACTACGGTAGCCAACACTCAATGAAAGTAGCCCAAACCACCAGGGATATCGGAGATTATCTTGAACTTAACGAAAAAACAAAAGAGTTAATATACTATGCGGGCATGCTTCAAAATATAGGTAAAATCACCCTGCCTGAAGAATTGTTTACAAAGAAACAAAAGCTTTCAAAAGAAGATTGGGAAAAGCTTCAAAACCACCCGAATGTAGGTGTAAATCTGCTTATGAAGATAAATTTCCTTTCAGAAGTTGTACCGTATATTCATTACCATAAAGAACGCTGGGACGGCAGAGGCGAACCGGAAGGACTTTGCGGTAACAGCATTCCTTTAGGCTCCAGAATTATAGCAGTAGCTGATGCTTATCAGGCATTGACTAATGAAAGACCGTACAGAAAAGCGTTAAGTAAAGAAGAAGCTTTAAAAATATTGAAACAAGAAGCGGGCATCAAGTGGGATCCTATCATAGTTGATGCGCTTGAACATGTAGTGAATGCTTAACATCCTTGCCTCCATTCATAATCTTTAAATATTATTACAAAATATTTTGGTTGTAACAATTTTTTTATGCTATTGTATTTTCTATGATATTAGAAAATCTATGTCGTATTAGATTAAGGATGATGGAGTAAAGACACAAATTGAACAATTACATGCAACACCCTGAAAAACAAGTCACCGGCTACTTAGGCAGACACATTTTGGCAGAATTTTTTGACTGCAACCCTAACGTTTTAAACAACTTAGAGCTTATTGAGAAAAAAATGACGGATGCCGCTGTGGCATGCGGGGCTACTGTAGTCCAAACTTGTTTTCACATGTTTAATCCGCACGGCGTAAGCGGAGTTGTGATAATATCAGAATCTCATTTGGCAATTCACACATGGCCTGAATTGGGCTATGCGGCTGTAGATTTGTTTACCTGCGGCGAAAATTGTGACCCTAAAGTTGCCTATGAGTTTCTAAAAAATGCTTTTAACTCTAAATCAGGTTCTTACTCGGAACTAAGAAGAGGTCTTCTTCAAACCTCTGATTTAGTGAGCAAAGCTCCCTTTTATATAAAAGACCAAATAGAGGTCTGATTAACTCAAAATGTAAATCATTGCTTGAAACTTTGTTTTTTGTGTTATGATTTACTAACATGGCAAGCAGCAAAGAGAGGACAAAAAAATGAAGGACGGAATACATCCTGAATATAAAAAAACTAAAATAGTTTGTGTATGCGGTAACGAAATTGAAACAGGTTCTGTAGAAGACAACCTTAGGGTTGAAATTTGCAACAACTGCCACCCTCTTTTCACAGGTCAACAAAAAATTATTGACACTGAAGGAAGAGTTGAAAAATTCAAAAAACGTTACCAAAAAAAATAGCCTGAATATAACGAGAGCTATTTTTAAAAAGCCGGCAAAAAGCTCACAAACTTATGTGAGCTTTTTTTCGTAAAATATTTAAACACAGGAGGAGTAAATATGAGTGAAAAATTCCCGATAGTAGATTTGATAACATATCCGCAAAATACTCTTAAAACAATCTATACAGCATGTCGTACATGTTACAGCGCCCTATATCCCATAAATATTTACAACGAAGATGTACCAAGAGAAAAAATGCTTGGTTTGGTTAAAAAGGTTTTGTCCTCGGGACACCACAGTACTATTGAGCATTGCCAATTTGTATTTGCAATAAGCGGCGTGTCAAGAGCCTGCACCCATCAACTTGTAAGACACAGGCATATGTCTTTTTCGCAAAAATCACAACGTTACGTTACGGAAAAAGAACAGTTCGAATACGTTACTCCGCCTAAAATAGCCAATTCTGCGCTAAAAGAAGAATATGACAAACTAATGACACAAATCTCCGAATTTTACGGCAAAATGGTGGAAGCAGGCATTCCTGCCGAAGATGCAAGATGTGTCCTTCCTAACGCTGCAACAAGCTCGCTTGTCGTAAGTTTAAATTTAAGAGAGTTAATTCATTTAGCGAATTTAAGACTATGCACGAATGCTCAGCTTGAAATAAGGACTTTGCTTAAAAAAATGTGTCAATTAGTAATAGCGCAAGAAGACTGGTTAAGCGAATACCTTGTACCAAAATGCGACATCAAAGGCTACTGCGACGAAATAAGAGGCTGCGGACGAGTTCCGCAAAGGGAATTGGCAGCTAAATAAAAGCAGCGCCCGGCAAATTTAATATCCTTCTAATCACTCCTCTCTTTGGCACAATCATAAATTCTATATTATTGTCTATTTTTTTCAGCTTTATATTTTATTAAAGTTGAATTTAACAAATCAATTTTTTTATATATGTATTCACTAAAAGAAGCAATATATAACATTTCTTCTAATTCTTGATGATACGCTTCACAATAACCTTTTAATATTGTACTTAAATTAAATATTTCATCAGACAGTTTTATTACTTTTTTCAATTTTTTATTCATCATGTTCTCTTTCAGGCTACATACTTATGCTGAATAATATATCAAAATATAAAATATGACAAATGAGACTACAAAATTAATTAAGTTGGGTAAGAATATAAGTTATTTTAGAAAATTAAAAAACTTATCTCAAAATGCATTGGCAGAAAAACTGCAGATAAGCAGAGAACATCTTGCCAAGTTGGAAACAGCAAAACGAAGAATAAGCCTTAAACTATTATTTGAACTTGCTGATATTTTGGAAGTTGAAGAAAAAGAATTATTGGATTTTAAATAACCCTTTGGGTGTTTTTAAAATGAAGTTTTGCCACGGTGTTCAATTTTTGAGCGCCGTATTTTCTCACAAACTCACGGGCCTGCTCATCGACTTTTTCATTGCCGCCTTTTAAAAACTCCATTTTATAAGCAAAACCAAGCTGCTTCATTCTGTTCAAATACTCTTCCCTTGCTAAAATTGACGCTGCAGCCACTGCTATATCACTTTCAGCCTTTGTTCTCTGGATTAAATTTATTGTTTTGCCTTTTTTAAAAAGCGCATTTTTAATAAGATTTTCATCACCGAATTTGTCTGAAATAACGTTTTGGCAGTCTTTTTTCTCAAGGATATTTTCTATCGCTCTGGCATGCGACCACGCCAAAAGCTTATTTAGATTTTTAAAACTGTCATAAAGCTGATTATATTTTTCAGGGCTGATGACCACAACGCTAAAAACGCAGTGTTTTTTTATTTTTGGTGCAATTTTAACAATCATACTGTCGCTGATTTTTTTGCTGTCCTGAATTTGAAACTCGCTTAAAACAGCTATTTGTTCCCTGTCAACCAAAACCCCTGCCGTTACCAAAGGTCCGAAGTAATCCCCTTTGCCTGATTCATCGGTCCCAATCCATGAGGTAAAACAATGCTCGGTATTTTCTGCGGCTAAATTTACACCCAAAGATAGCTGCCCCAAGGGTTTCAGATATTTACCCACAAAAGCTTCACATTCTTTGCCCTGCACCAAAAGCTTGGTACTTTTGTAGTATGTTACGCTTACGGCGGAACCTTTTGCCGACCAAAGCGCATTTTGCACGGAAGCAAATTCAAACCCGTCTGTTTCAAGCCGTTTTTTCAGCTCTTTTTCCTGTTTTGTCGTAAGTTTTCCGCTGTAACAGTTCATTATTACCTCTCTTAATTAATAAACATACAATCACCGTAGCTGTAAAAACGGTATTTTTTTTCTATAGCCTGCTCATAAGCTTCAAAGACGAAGTCCTTGCCCGCAAACGCGCTCACAAGCATCAAAAGAGTTGATTTAGGCAGGTGAAAATTTGTAAGCAGCTTATTTACTATTCTAAACTCAAACCCCGGATAAATAAACAATCCGCTTGCTTCATTGCAGGGAATAATCTTGCCGAACTTTTGCATAGTTGTTTCAAGCGTTCTTACGGTGGTAGTTCCGACCGCCGTAATATTTTTACCTTGCTCAATGGCGGTATTAATAGTGTCTGCCGCCTCTTTTGAAATTTCAAAAGTTTCGCTGTCCATTTTATGTTCAAGGATATTTTCACATTTCACGGGACGAAACGTGCCAAGCCCGACGTTTAAAGTAATATAAACAATCTGCACGCCTTTGTTTTTGAGTTTCTCAAGAATTTCCCCGCTAAAATGAAGCCCTGCCGTCGGTGCTGCCACAGAACCGTTCCTTTGCGCAAAAACTGTCTGATAACGTTCAAAATCAAGCTTCTTTATGTCTTTATCGGAAAGCTTACGTTCTATATAAGGCGGTAGTGGAATTTGCCCCACTCCGTTTAAAATTTCAAATATATCCCCGTCATAAATCAATTCGACCATCGCTTTTTCATCGTTTTTATCAAGCAATTTAACACCAAGTTCCTGATTTATCACAAGAATATCACCGATTTTAAAACGTTTGGCCGGCTTCAACAGCGCTTCCCATTTTTTAGCCTCCACCTGTTTAAGCAAAAAAACCTCTATTTTTGCTCCCGTAGGCTTGTAGCCTATAAGCCTTGCGGGGAAAACCCTCGTGTTATTCAAAACAAGAACATCATTCTCATCAAGCAAATCCACAATATCAAAAAAATTTTTATGGCTTACGGTTTTTTCGTGGCGGTTTAAAACTATCATCCTGGAATTTTCACGCTTGTGCGCAGGCAACTGTGCAATCAATTCTTCCGGCAAATTATAATCAAACTCACTTAATTTCATTTTTCTGACTTTTCTCCTGAAATTATGGTAGCATAAATTTATATCAGGGTGATTAAATATCGGATAAAATTTGATATTATATTAAATAACTAAAAGGAGGCAAAAATGAGCATAGAAAATTTAAAACTTCAAGGCATAGACAAAGACGGCAACGAAAAAGAATATTCTCTGGCGGATTTTAAAGGCAAAAAACTTGTACTATACTTCTACCCTAAAGACAATACCCCGGGCTGTACTCAGGAAGCCTGCGATTTCAGGGATAATTTTAATAGATTAACAAGTTTAGCGCAAGTAGTAGGCGTAAGCCCTGACAGTATAAAAAGCCATAAAGGTTTTCAGGATAAACACGAGCTTAACTTTACACTTCTATCAGACCCGGAACATAAATTAGCCGAAGCATTTGAAGCCTGGAGCGAAAAATCAATGTACGGCAAAAAATATATGGGCATAGTCCGTTCTACATTTTTACTTGATGAAAACAACAATGTTATAAAATCCTGGAAAGATGTAAAAGTTCAAGGACACGTTGATGAAGTTATAGACGAACTTCAACAATCAGTTTAATTTTATCGCTTCAAAAATTCCGTCAATAATAAACTGACACGCAAGCGCCGTTAAAAGGATACCAAAAATCTTTGTAACTACATTTGCACCGGTATTCCCCATCAGTTTGCTTATTTTTGAGGCAAATCTCAGGCATACCCACACAATTACCATATTTAAAAGCAGAGCCAAAAGAACAATTAACTTCTTCCAAATAAGACCGTTTGACTGTTTAATAAATAATATAAGCATAGTAATGGCGGCAGGACCGGATAAAAGAGGAATGGAAATCGGAAATACCGCAATATCACTGTCCGATTCTTCATTTGTGCCGGATTTTGTCTTGGAAAGAACCATTTCTATAGAAAGCAAAAGAAGCAAAATTCCCCCCGCAAGCCTGAATGCGGGAAGTGATATCCCGAATAAATCCAACAAAATAGAGCCTGTAAGAGCAAAAAACACTAATATTAAAAACGCAATCAATACCCCTTTGTTTGCTATTTGTTTGCGTCTTGCCGCGTCAATACCTGACGTTAAAGATATAAAAATAGGCGTAACGCCTATTGCATCTATAGTTAGAAACAACGCCCAAAATTGTATTACAAATATCGAAATTATACCTTCCATGTCTATAATTGTATTACTAAAATCTTTTGGTTTCCACTTAATATATCAACACCTGCTTTTTATCGGTTATTACTAAATTCATAAGTTAATGAAAGCACTTGTTGATTTATAGTCAATTTAGTTATATATTATAAGCTAGAAGAAGATTTTAAGGTGGATAGCAATGGGTTTAGTAGTACAAAAGTTCGGCGGATCGTCTGTAGCAGATGCAGATAAAATAAGAAACGTGGCCAATTGTGTTATTAAGGAAAAAAATAAAGGAAATCAGGTTGTAGTAGTTGTATCAGCTATGGGAAAAACCACCAACTATTTGATGGAACTTGCCAAAGAAATCTCGCAAAAACCTGATTTAAGGGAGCTTGATGTACTTTTAACCACAGGTGAACAGGTTTCTATAGCAATGCTTAGTATGGCATTAATAGAAAAAGGATATAAAGCAGTAAGCTTAAATGCTATGCAAATAGGTATTATTACGGAAAATATTCACAATAAAGCAAGAATTGTTGATGTAAAAACAGATAAATTAAAGCAAAAACTTAACGAAGATAATATTGTTGTTGTAGCAGGGTTTCAAGGGGTAACTCCCGAAGGAGAAATAACCACCCTCGGCAGAGGCGGTTCTGATACCTCTGCCGTAGCTATTGCAGCGGCATTAAATGCAGACAGATGTGATATTTATACGGACGTGGATGGTGTTTATACGGCAGACCCGAGAGTAGTCTCAAATGCAACACGTTTGGATAAAATTTTATATGCTGAAATGCTTGAGCTTGCAAGAGTAGGCGCAAAAGTATTGCATCCCCGTTCTGTTGAAACAGCAAAACAATTTGACGTTAAATTGCGTGTAAGAAGCAGTTTTAACCATGACGATTTAGGTACATTAGTAGTAGGAGCAGAAGATATGGAAATTTACAGACCCGTAAGCGGCGTCGCGGCAGACTTAACTCAAATCAGAATATCGGTAACACACATTCCCGACACTCCGGGTACAGCAGCGGCATTGTTTGGCAAACTTGCTGACAACAACGTCAGCGTTGATATGATTATCCAAACACATGCAAAAACAGACAGTACAAACGATATTGACTTTACGGTAGGTCAAAATGATTTACAAACTGCTCTTAGAATTGTAGAAGCATTTAAAAAAGAATTTAACTCCGGTGAAATTCTTATCGATGAAAATATTGCCAAAGTAAGCATAGTAGGCGCAGGCATGATTGACAGACCCGGGATTGCCGCTAATATGTTCAGGGCATTGGCAGAAGCTCAAATTAATATTAAAATGATTTCTACAAGTGAAATCAAAATCAGCTGTGTTATTGATAAACAACAGGCTGATAAAGCGGTAAAATCTCTTCATACAAAATTTGACTTAGACCAAAATCAGGAAATAGCTAAAGTTTACGGTTTATAAAAGAAAGGAATGTATGAAGAATGAAAGAGCAATATTATCCTCAGGAAATTGAAAAAAAATGGCAAAAAATCTGGGACGAAACCCAACTGAACAAAACTCCCGATGACTCGCCAAAACCAAAATATTATGCTCTTTCTATGTTCCCGTATCCTTCAGGCAGACTGCATATGGGGCATGTTCGCAACTATACCATAACGGATATGATTGCCCGTGTGAAAAGAATGCAAGGCTATAATGTGTTGCATCCTATGGGCTGGGACAGTTTCGGGCTTCCTGCGGAAAATGCCGCCATCAATTCCGGTGCAAACCCTGCTGACTGGACATATAAAAATATTGACTATATGAGAGAACAGCTTAAAACCTTGGGTTTAATGTACGATTGGGACAGAGAAATAGCTACCTGCTCGAGCGATTATTACAAATTCACCCAATGGTTATTTTTGCAGTTTTATAAAAAAGGTCTGGCTTATAAAAAAGAAGCCGCCGTGAACTGGTGCAACAAATGCGCAACCGTGCTTGCAAACGAACAGGTAATTGACGGCAAATGCTGGAGATGCGATGAAGTCGTAGAGAAAAAATACCTCTCTCAATGGTTTCTTAAAATCACAGAATATGCGGACAAATTGCTCGAAGACTTAGACAAGCTTGAAGGCTGGCCTTCAAGGGTAAAATTAATGCAAAAAAACTGGATAGGAAAGTCTTCCGGCGCAATTTTGAAGTTCAAACTTGCAGAAAACCCCGAGATTGAAATCCCTGTCTATACAACAAGACCCGATACGGCTTTTGGTATAACTTATGTTGTTGTAGCTCCTGAATATCCGGACATAGAAGCTCTTACAACAGCTGAAAATCTTCAATCAGTGAAAGAATATCAGGAAATGGCACGCAAAGCCAGTGAAATAGACAGATTATCGACCGAAAGAGTAAAAACAGGCGTTGCGTTGGGAACCCACCTCATCAATCCTTTCACAGGCGAAAAAGTACCTCTTTGGACAGCGGATTATGCCCTTTTAGAATACGGTACAGGCGCAGTAATGGCAGTTCCCGCACACGATATAAGAGATTTCGAATTCGCAGCAAAATTCAACCTTCCTGTTATAGAAGTAATTAAAAATCCCGATAAAAAAGATGATAAGCCGCTTGAAGACGCTTACGTCGACAGCGGTATTATGGTAAATTCAGGGCAGTTTAACGGAATGGATAACAACGAAGCTAAAAAGGCAATGACCGATTTTGCAGAGGCAAACGGCTTTGGATATCATAAAGTTCAATTCAGGTTGAGAGATTGGCTGATTTCAAGACAAAGGTACTGGGGAGCGCCAATTCCCGTAGTTTACTGTGAAAAATGCGGTGAACAGCCTGTCGGGGAAGAAGACCTGCCGGTATTGCTCCCTGAAGATGTGGATTTTAAAGCGGTAGGTAAATCACCGATATTAACTTCGCCGACTTTTGTAGAAACAACCTGCCCAAAATGTGGCGGGAAAGCAACCAGAGATTGCGATACAATGGATACATTTATTTGCTCAAGCTGGTACTACCTGCGCTATGCCGACCCGCATAATACAAAACTTCCTTTTGACAGAGATAAAGTCAACCATTGGCTTAGTGTGGACCAATATGTCGGCGGTATAGAACACGCTATTTTGCACCTGCTCTATTCAAGATTTTTCACAAAAGCACTAAAAGATTTTGGTTTGCTTGATTTTGACGAGCCTTTTAAAAATCTTCTTACCCAAGGTATGGTACTAAAAGACGGCTCAAAAATGAGTAAATCAAAAGGCAATACCGTTGACCCGGATGAAATTTTTAAAAGCTACGGTGCGGATACGGCAAGACTGTTTATCTTAAGCGATTCACCGCCTGAAAGAGATTTTGACTGGAGCGATGCAGGTGTTGAAGGCTGCTACAAATTTTTAAACAGAGTTTGGCGCTCAATCGCAAGCGTTCAAGACAAGCTTGATATCAACATCCAATCTTACAATTATGCTGATTTGGATTCTACAGCTAAAAACCTTGTCTTAAAAACCCATTTAACGATAAAAGGCGTAACCGAAGACATAGAGAACGCCTTCCAGTTTAATACAGTAATAAGTAAAATCAGAGAGCTTGTAAATGCAATAAATGATTTTACCGCAGTAAAAAACGAATATAGTGGAAATGATAAAGGCGTTTTAAACGAAGCTGTTATTACTTTAATTAAAATTTTAGCGCCTATTACTCCCCACTTGAGCGAAGAAGTATGGCAAAATTTGGGAGCGCAAGGCTCTATCCATGATGCACCATGGTGCAAATATGTTGAAGAATATACCGTTGCCGACAATATTACGCTTGTGCTTCAAATAAACGGCAAAACAAGAGATAAGCTTGAAGTACCCCAAAATACATCCAAGGAAGAATGCGAAAAAATAGCTCTTGCGAACGAAAGGGTGCAAAAATTCCTGGAAGGCTTAAGTGTAGTAAAGGTAATCGTTGTACCTAAAAAGTTGGTTAATATAGTAGCTAAATAGTTATAACTCGGGTAATGCCTGACCTGCTGCTCAATATGGCTGGATTTGGGTGCCAATCACCTCTTCACCTCTTAAACTATTAAATCTTTTGCACAAAAAAAGACCCAAGGTGTTTGTAATTCCGTTGGGTAAAAGGGTAAATAAGGTAAGGTAAGGTATGTATTTATGAGTTTCTCTATTATCTCTATTTAATTCTCTCTGATTTTCTCTTTGTGGTTTTTACTTAGCTCTCATACTTTAATAAAAACATTTGCCTTGAAAAAATTGCTATATTTTGTATATAAAAAATAATCCTCTCGTAATGAAAGGATATTTACGCAGTATTTACAGGACTTTAAGGCTAATCAATAAATCTGAAAAGATTTTTAAGTTTATCAAAAACGCTGTTTTTTTTAGGTAAAACTATTTCACCATGATACTTAATATACTCATCGAGCATGTTCTGAGGCATGTTTTTGCCCTGCGCAAGAATTTTGGCAATCAGCTCCAAATAAAGGAACTGCTGCTCATAATACAACTTATCCTTACTTTGCAAATCTTCATCCGCCTCAAAATGGACTAAAGCATGCCAGGCAACTTTAATTGAATCATCTTCAACAGATTTCGGAAATAATTTAAGCGCCTCAAGTGCGGTCATTTGCCTTGCAATGACATTATAGATTAAATTTCCTACAACTTCTCTTGCTTTTGATTTTAAAACTTCTTGTTTATCTAAAGACATGAACCAATAATTCTTGTTCTTTTGCTGCGACTTTTTCTACAGCTGATTTCATGGCGTTAATATCACCGTTAAAGAAATCTTTGGACAGTTTCAGAATAGCTTTTCTAACCAGGTCTTCTTTTTGAATAATAGATTTATAAAGGTATTTTTTACCAAGTTTAACTCTGTCTATAAGCCCTTTGTCCACAAGCCTGTCCATAACGGTTTTAACCGTTGTATATGCCCATTTTTTCTTAACATTGAGCTTGTTTAGTTTTTCCTGTATATTCGCTACAGATAACAAATTTATTTCCAAGTTATCATTGTTCCAAATTGCATTTAAAATAAGGTTTTCCAAACCGCCATGTGCTAAATTCAATAGTTCATCCTCATGTAACTACACTGATAGTATATTACAAAAATATAATTATATATACATATATTTACTGATATTCGAAAGGTATTATATAGCTTGTATTATCAGTTGCGTATTTTTTCTTGTCTTTATAAATATAAACCCCGTTCCTTGTTTGTTCTATAGAGTACTTATCTTCATGCACAATAGAGCTTACGCGGCTTTTATGCTTAATCATCTTTACATCATTGCACCCAGCCAACATAAAAATTACTACAATAAGCAAAATATTAATCAGCTTAGACATGCTACTCTATTCTTATTTAGTCTTATATACTACTTATGTAACATCTTTTATTTTTTTAAACGTATTTTTTGTAAATTTTTGTAAACCACTTGTTATTTCAGCTTTTAAAGGACTATTATGTCCATTTAAATCAAATAATTCTTCTATCCGTTATCTCTGTACATAAAAAGACCCAACCTGATGATTGGGTCTTTTTATGGAGCGGGAGACGAGGCTCGAACTCGCGACATCTTCCTTGGCAAGGAAGCATTCTACCACTGAATTACTCCCGCAACTTGCCTTTAAATTATAATTTGCTCAAAATCAAAATGCAAGAGGATTATTAAAAATTTTCGTATAATTATATTTATACTGCTTGGATTGGCAACTTTTAAACAGGTTCTGTTTTAATAATATTGTAAGGTAATTTTCTTGGTCTTTTATGATAATCAACTCTGTAAACAGCTATCAAAACAGTGCTATAAACCGTTATGAAAAAAGCATGGACAAGCCCCATGCCAGAAGCGCTGATTATAATACTGCAGCTCAGACAACGCCGTCTTTTAACGGCTTACTTTCGGATTTAGTCGGAACAAACAAATTCGCTACGGCACAAGAAAAACAAGCTTACAAAGAATTATCAGGCACATTAAAAGGCAAAGATAAAGCCAATTTTGAGTTACTTTACAAGACAGGAAGACTATCAGACAGAAATTCAAATGATAAAAGCTCAACCATAGAAAATCTTTACAGAATTTACAAAGAGCCGAGAATTATCGGACTAAGCAAAGAAAAAATTCTCTCGGAAACCGTCGAAAGATTGGCAAATCCTTTCATTATCAATCAAAAATTCAGCACAATCCCGGCAGAAATAGCCACGGAAGTAATCAAATCAAAACAACAGGAAAAGGTTATTAAAAGCACGCTTTCTTCCGGCATTGAGGACAAACCCAATGACCCCAAAGGGGTAGAAGATATCAATGTACAAAACAGCGCAAGCTGTGTTGCCGCAAGTATTGAATTTAACCTTGCGGATAAAAAACCGGCAGAATTTGCACGTTTAGCCCAAGGACTTACAAGCCCCAAGATGGGTGTTATATCAAAAGTAAAATATTCAGATGTAACGCCAAGTATAATAGATGCAATGCAGCTGTTCAAAATGTTTAACGTTGAAATAACGGATGCTGATTGGCATACAGCGGATATAAAAATAGCGCCTGACAGAGATGCCATAATACGGGCAAGAGTACAAAGCACCTACGGCAACAAAGAAAACGAGCGTGCCGCGGTAGACATACTTATGCAATCGGCATTTATGCAGGTGGGTTCACAATCAACCTACAACTCATTAACCGATAAAAGATACGGGCAGCTAAATACAAATAACACGGGTCTGACGGAGTTTGAAAAAACATTTACGGAAACTGTCATAAATAATGAGGGTGAAAAAACCTCTATGACTTACCAAAATGTAGATGAAAATGCTGTTTTACAAGGCTACAATACCGGTTTTGAAGTAATCTGCGATCACCTTTTAAAATCACTTTCATCAGGACATAATGTAATTATAGGTATTACCGAAACCGACTCTGACAAAAAAATCATAGGCGGTCATGAAATAACGGTTATTGCGGCTAAAACAGGGGCTGATAAAGAACTGTATTTTGTTTGCAATGATACTGACGATACACATAACGGACCTATAGAAATAAAAGCAAAAGACCTTATTCCTAAAATACATCATGCGGGTATCCCCACCAAAATTCTGGGACCTCAGCCTATAGAAAGCAACGGTTTAAATTTGCTCAGAGAATATTCAACTAAACTACAAAAATCAGCTTAGAGTTTACTTTGGAAGATTTGCACCATATGAAAATTTCAAAATAGACCATATGGTTAATAAGCTATAAGTCTTCGGGTCGATGTTCCTTGAACCATAAACGTTTATTCTATTCATATAGACGGGTTGTCTTGGGAGTAGTGAGGTTCTAATGGAAATATCGAGAGCAAAAATTAAAACAATATCACTTTGTGCAACAAGCATAGTATTTTTAGCGGTGAGTTCGGCTTGTGCTTATGAAAAAGCTATATTGTCAGGGGTAGAAATTAACCCATCCGAAAACGGCAGTTATGCAATAGTTTTAAACACTGATAAAAATGTAGCATACGAAAAGAAAATCACTTCAAAAAACAATATCGTTATAGATTTAAAGGACACTATAGTTTCAAAAAATTCAAACACTGTCTATAACAATGCAAAAGGTATTGAACATGTAATGCTTAAATCTGCTGATAAAGGACGTCTTCAGATTGCAATTCAGGGTAAAAATGTTTCAGGCAGCGAAGTAACACTTGGCGAAACAGCGCTGAATACCGTTCAGGAAGAAAAGAATTATGCAAACACTGTTTTTGTAAACAAACCTCTTAATGAATATGCTCCCGTATATGAAGAAGAAGCCGAAGACGCGGCTGCTACAGCAACATTAGCCGGAATGTTAAACAGACTTAAAAACTCAAATTTTATAAGAAGTTTAATTACACCTTCAAACTTCGGGTGGATGATGAGTTTTGCAATTATGTTCGCATTGCTTATTGCATCCCAACTAAAAACCAAAACTGCAAAGCCTGTGAGCATTAAAATAGCAGATGAAAATGAAAAGGAAGAGGAAATAATAAGAGCTAACCTGGAAAGAAGACGCGGTTTAATCGGCTCTGATATGGGAACAAAACAAATCCTTCCCAAAACAAATGTTTCCAGTCTAAATTACGGGTTAAGAGCCTACGGGAACAAAAATCCTTTCCCTGAAACTGACGCAAGAGTTTCAGGACTGCAAAGAAAAAATATACGGACTCAATACGACAGAAGTTTAGTTCAGCGTCCGTCAAATTTAACAAGAAAATCTGCAGGGTTAAGAACCAATAGTATTACACAAAGAGCATTGCAGGAAGATATTCAAAAAAATACAGTTCACATTGATAATGTAAAATTCCTGGAATCAATGGCAAAGATTTACGAGAAGAGTGGGAGAGTAGATTTGGCAAATGGATTGGCCAATAACATCAAGAGGGCAAGAGTGGTAGGGAAGTAATTCAATTAGAGAGAGAATTAGAGAGAAACTAAAAGCCGGTATAAGCCGGCTTTTTATTTTATTAATAATACCTCTTAAAAATATTTATCCTGTGTGTATCTCCGCTTCCTGTTTGATATAAGCCGTAAGCTTTGCCAAGCTCGTCTAAGATAGCTTTAGTTTCAGGTTTATGCTGCAAAACTCTCAAAGCCCCGTTGTAACTTTGGTAATAAGACTCTGCAAAAGCGGCTTTATCCCTTGCATGTTCCTTAAAATATTTATAAACTTCTTCCAAAACCTCATACTTCAAATCATCAGACTCAATCCTCTGCACGTAATCCAAAGGGTGCGCAAGCCCGATAAGAGAATCAGGCTGATTCTGCAACGCCGCATAAATATCTTGAATTTTAGGAACATAATGATACTGAGGCTCAAAAGTTATTTTGTATTTTTCCAGATTTTTTGTGATTTGCTTTATACAATCCTCGGCTTTTTGAGACAAAGGAACAGACGCTACCATATCTCTGATTGTATCCTGAGGTGCTACAGTAAACATACTTATTACCTCAATTATAGCAGCTGTGGGTTTTCTAAGTTTATTATTTTTATCATAAATATTAAAATACTCCTGCATCTCTTTCATAAAACCGTCTACCGTTGTATCAATACCGTGATATTCCAGTTCTTGCTTCAATTCAGGATTTTTCAGCACAGACTCTTTAACCAGCATTTTGGTCACCACATAATCATTAACGTAGTTATAAATTCCAACAATATTTTTTCTAACGGGAGTGTATTGTTCTCTTAATTGTTTAATGTTGTAAAAATCTCCTTCATCAAAAAATTCTTTGTAAACAGCATTAACATCATCTATCATACGTCCTGATAAGGTTTGTTTTAAAGATTTATAATGATTTATGAAGTTTTTAAAGTCTTTTTCACCAGGGTCTATACCATATAGAAGGATGTGAGTGCAGGTGGGTTTATCTTTAATATGAGCAGCTATGTTATTAAAGCTTGTAATTTCAGCGCCCAAAATCACTCTTAAATTCTTATATTTATCGGGATTTGCAAAAATCAATTTAATCGCTTCTTCTGCACTTTCTGTAGTATCATGGTCTGTTATTGCAATAGTAAAAGGGGCTTTATCTTTGTGAATTTTAGCAGCTTCATCAGCGTAAAGGCTCGCTTTTCCCAACAACTCTTCAATCGTTAAAAATCCGTCTGACGCTACCGTATGCATATGCAAATTAGCCCGAATTGTCCTGTCGGCAATATTAATATCATTTTCACCAACACTGTAAACTTCGGGCTTTTGCTGATAATCAGCCATAATATCTTTAATTTCTCCGCTGCCTATGACAGATCTTAACCTGTAATATAAATCAGGGTTTAATCCTGCATTTTCAAGTAGATTTCTGCGATACTCAATATCCCGAGGATAAGTCTGCATTTCAAGCTTTAATGCATTAATTTTATCAGAATATATCTTTTGCTGACCTGAAAATGCAGGAGCATAAGTATATTGCTGCCGGAATTCCCGTTCTGATATTTTAGAATGTTCGGCTTGACGGTGAAAAGAATTATTTTTTGCAATCGATACAGGTGTTATAAGCATAATGTTAAAATTTAAACAGGCTATACAGACTTATATTAAAGCCCGACAAAGATTTTTTTGCTATCTGTCATATTGACAAACAATCATATTTGAAAGAACAATAATCATAGATGGGGAAAAAGGGAAGAGGACATGGCATTAAAATCGAATATTAAACCTGTAGCACTGTTGGATAAATCGCTTATATTAATTGACCAGACACTGCTGCCTTATGAATATAAAAGCGTAGAATTAAAAACATACAAAGACGTTGCAAACGCAATCAAAACAATGGTTGTAAGGGGCGCTCCCGCAATAGGAATTTCAGGCGCACATGGCTTTACACTGGGTGCAATAGAAAATAAAAAAGAAAGAAATATGAATGTATTTCTTGATAAAATGTCGGACATAGCACAATATCTGATTTCCCAAAGACCAACAGCGGTGAACCTTGAGTGGGCGGTTAATAAACAAATGACTTTTGCAAAAGCCAACTCAAATCTTCCTGTAGAAGATTTGGTAAAGAAAATATGGGAAAATTCAAAAAAGCTGGAGCTTGAAGATATAGACATTAATATAAAAATAGGCGACAACGGCGCAGCCATAATTCCCAAAGGCGCTACCATTTTAACGCATTGCAACGCAGGTGCTTTAGCAACGGTAGGATATGGCACTGCATTAGGAGTAGTGCGCTCGGCGTTTGAAAAAGACAAAACCATTCAGGTATTTGCTGATGAAACCCGGCCAAGACAACAAGGCGCAAGGCTAACCACCTGGGAACTTATTGAGGATAATATACCCACAACTCTTATTACAGACGGTATGTGCGGATACTTTATGAAAAAAGGAATGATAGATGTAGTAGTAGTCGGTGCAGACAGGATTGCCGCAAACGGTGATACCGCTAATAAAATAGGAACTTATACCGTTGCACTTGCGGCTAAAGCCCACAAAGTACCCTTCTACATAGCTGCCCCTCTTTCTACCATAGATACAACTATTCAATCGGGTGATGAAATTGAAATTGAAGAGCGCGACCCTATGGAAGTAACCCACATTAACGGCAAAACTATTTGCGCTCAGGGTGTAAATATCATAAACCCTTCGTTTGATGTTACCCCTAATGAGCTTATAGCGGGTATAATTACAGAAAAAGGTATTTTAAAATCCGATTACAAAAAATCCATCAAAAACGCCTTCAAACAGATGTAAAGATTTATTTACAAACTGACAAATTTTTACCTTTAATTGCGTATAAAGATTTACAATGGACGAGCTTTAATGATATAATTTAGGCTCAATGAGGGAAGTGAGGTATTTATGAACGTTTGTCCAATTCCACCGACAAAATATAATGCGAACAATATTAACCATGTTAATAACGTTAATTTTTCCGGCATAAAAGAACAAAACACCGGCGGTTTTTTGCCTGCTGTGTCCTCATTGGTGCTTCCCGGCTTAGGTCAATATATGAACAATGACGGTTCAAAAGGTGCGTTTTATATGCTTTCTGCCGTAGCATCAACTATTGCGGCGGCATTTGCTACCAAATCAGTGATGAAGCGTCTTGGAGTAACAGCTCAACAAGTTCCTGAAATAGTCAGGGCAAATGCAAAAAAATTACCGGTAGTAGCAGCTATATTGACTGCTACCGGAATCATAGGTCCTACTTTAAGGCTGTTAAGCTTTGTAGATGCATATAAAGGCAAAACTTCCGCCGATATTAAAAAAATACCCGTACCTGTTCCTGTGCCTGTTTATGCAGGAGAGTCCGGCGCTCCCGTCTGCAGAGGCTGCGACTGCGAAGATTGCTAATCCATAATTGCCAAAAAGCCGACTAAAGCATTATCGATATCTTTATAATAAATTTTGAAGTATTTTTCTTTGTATACTTCTGTTTGTATGCAGTTTGTTTTTGTCGGGCAAAAGCTCATATAATTGACTTTTTGCGCCTTAACTTTTACCATATCGCTTTGTCCTTGTACAAGGTTAATATAAAAACCGTCTTCCTCTTTTTTGGCAGTGATTTTATAAAAACCGACAGGAACAATTTGCCCGTCATAATAAAGCCTTGATGTAACCTTGACTACATTAGTGTTATCAACCTGTATAGGTTCGTTAATTGCAAAAGGTTCAGGAAATTCGTCTTTTTTAAGCTTGGGTTTCTTCTTTTTTTTCTGCAAGCCTTTAACCGTATCAATAGCCTTTTCAAACTCTTTTTGTGTAACGGGCTTGTCCAGTCCTCCGCTGTCATAAACATCAATATACTTTTGCCAATTCCCTTCATCATCATCTGCAAAAGCACATGGTACAAATAAAACCGCTATAAAAAATAAAAGTAAAATCCGCTTTAGCATTATAGCTCCTCATATTTTTATTATAATGTTATTTTGGGTTTAGTACAAATTTATCAAAAATTATTATGGACAAAAATTATTTTTTGGTATAATGAGTACTGAACTACTTTAGTTTATGCCCTGATGGCGGAACCGGTAGACGCGTTGGACTTAAAATCCAATGGGGCTCACACCTCGTGCCAGTTCAAGTCTGGCTCAGGGCACCACATTTTGACCACTACTACGTAGTGGTTTTTTATTATCAATACCGCAACGCAAGTACGGGATTTTATTTTTTCAGCTCACGACCAATGTCATAAGACTTGCGCAAGTACATTTTTGTGCAAGAATAAACTTGTGGATTGGTCTTAATTAAGGATAAAGCTTATGACTAAAACCCTTGCCGTAAGAGGCGCTGTTACCGTTAGTGAAAATTCTGTTTCTGCCATTGAAGCTGCGGCTTTGGAAATGATGAGAGCGGTTATTTCAGAGAATGCTCTCAACCTGGAAGAAGTTTCTCACGTAATTTTCACAATGACAAAAGACTTAAATGCGGTCTATCCCGCAAAATGCGTCAGAGAAAAACTGAATTTTTCTGATATTCCGCTGTTATGCATGCAGGAATTAGACATAGAAAACAGCCTCCCTATGTGTATAAGAGTGCTGATGGTAATCAATTCCGATAAAGAGCGTACGCAAATCAAGCATATTTACCTGAAAGATGCTAAAAAAATAAGACCCGATATAAATTAGGATTATTTCAAAGAAGGATTTAGCTTGTATCCTCCGCCGTAAACTGTTTCTATGTAGCCGTTTTGTCCCGTAGTTTTTTCTATCTTTGAGCGAAGGTGTCTTATATGAACTCTTACCGTCTTTACCTCATCATCTTCGCTGTAGCCCCAAATTTCTCTTAAAAACACGGGAGCTTGTACGGTCTGCGTGTTATGTTGAACTAAAATACTCATAATATCAAACTCAATAGGCGTAAGTTTTATATTTTTGTTTTTTATAATCACAGTCAAATTATCAGGGTCTAAAGTAATGTCGCCGATTGATAAAATTTCCGGTTTAGCCAAAGAAGGCGGCAGCGCATTTGTCCTTTTGAGTAAAGCTCTTACCCTGAGTTTCAACTCTTCAAGTTCAAAAGGCTTGACTAAATAGTCATCCACTCCTGAATTAAAGCCTTTAACTTTATCATCCAACATACTCAAGGCAGTGAGCATCAAAATGGGAATGTGTTCTGTAGCGGGGTTATTTCTGATTTTTTGCGCTGTCGTAAAACCGTCCACGTTAGGCATCATTACATCCAGTATTATAAGGTCGGGCAATTCCTGCTGTGCAAGAGCATAGGCTTTTATACCGTCATATGCCGTAATTACATCATGTCCGATTAATTTTAAATTTATTTTGAGTAATTCTACAATCGATTCATCATCATCTACAACAAGGATTTTTGTCATCAAACACCTCTTAAAAATTTGCACAAAAATGGGCTACCCAAAGGTAGCCCATTAAAATTTTTCTAGCCAAGAGTTTTATTAACATGCTTAGTCAGGCGGGATTTTTTTCTGGCTGCGGTATTTTTATGAAGAATACCCTTGCCTACCGCTTTGTCAAAAAGTTTATATGCATCGTTTAATAAAGTTTTGACCTCGTCTTTATTAGCTGTTAATGCATCTAAAACCTTCTTAACCGCTGTTTTAATGCTTGATTTCATAGCAACATTTCTAAGTCTGTTGCGCTCGGAAACCAATACTCTTTTTTCTGCTGATTTAATATTTGGCAATTTTTTGCTCCTTTTTTAAAGTACTACTATACAGTAGCCAGAGAGAATGTTATTTTATTATAGCTCTTCAATTTTTCTTGTAAACTGTTTGTTTTGTTTTAAAAACTTGTTTTGTATAGAATAAAATAAAGCGACAATTTAGGAAAAAAAATGTTAGCAAAAAGAATAATCCCCTGTCTTGACGTAAAAGACGGGCAAACGGTAAAAGGTATCAACTTCAAAAATCTAAGGTACGCGGGCGACCCTGTGGAACTTGCCAAAAAATACAGTGATGAAGGTGCAGACGAGCTTGTATTTTTGGATATTACAGCTACAAATGAGGGCAGGGCTACAACATTAAAAATGGTTGAAAAGGTTGCAAATCAAGTATTCATCCCATTTACGGTCGGCGGCGGTATCAAGACCATTGGGGATATAAAAAATTTGCTCAGCGCAGGAGCGGACAAAGTTTCTTTGAATTCTGCCGCTGTTAACAACCCCGACTTAATATATCAAACATCAAGCCAATTTGGTTCTCAATGCATTGTTGTTGCTATAGACTCTAAAAAAATCGATGGTGAATTTTACGTTTTTATCAACGCAGGGCAAAAGAACACGGGTATAAAAGTTCTTGATTGGGTTGAAACAATCCAAAAGTTGGGTGCAGGTGAAATTTTGTTGACCTCTATGGATACAGACGGGACACAAAACGGGTTTGACCTTGAGGTTACCAAGCTTGTTGCCGATAATTCCAACATCCCGGTCATAGCTTCAGGCGGAGCAGGCGATGACCCTATGCACTTTGCGGATGTTTTTCAAAAAGCTAACGCCGATGCGGGGCTTGCGGCTTCAATTTTTCATTACAACACACTGCCTATCCCCGAGCTAAAAGCCGCCTTGCGTTCATTGGGTATTTCCGTAAGATAGTTTTTACAAAATACAAATTAAAGGCTAGAATATTATTAAACGGTTGAAAGGGTTTCTAATGCAAAACGATATTAAACAAACAGCAAAACTGGCTAAAGAGGCGTCTTTGATATTAGCGTCTTTGGGTGAAAATATAAAAAACAAAGCGCTTGAGAAAATTTATGAAGAATTAATCGCAAATAAAGATTACATTATTGCGCAGAATAAAGAGGATTTAAAAAACGCTCAAACTCTTTTAGACAATGGCGAAATTTCAAGGGCAATTTATGACAGGCTTGAGCTTAGTGATTCCAAGTTCGATGCTATGGCAGAGGGGATTTTGGATGTTAAGAACTTAAAAGACCCTGTTAATCAAACAACTTGGGCTATGAAACTTGATGAGGGGCTGGAGCTTTATAAAGTAACTTGTCCTATCGGCGTAATAGGCGTGATATTTGAAGCCCGTCCCGATGTAGTGGTTCAAATAGCCGCTCTTGCCATTAAATCAGCTAATGCCGTACTTTTAAAAGGCGGCAGAGAAGCGGTTCTGACAAATGAAGCGCTTGTAAAATTTATTCATCAGGCGCTTGATAAAGTGGCAGCTTTCCCCAGAAACGTAATAAACTTTTTCAAAAGCAGAGAAGATGTCAGCAAAATGCTTGAACTCGACGATTGCATAGACCTGATTATCCCAAGAGGCGGCAATTCTCTGGTGAAATTCATCCAATCAAATACAAAAATCCCCGTCTTAGGACATGCTGACGGGATTTGTCATATTTATATCGACGAGAATGCGGACTTCGAACTTGCGAAAAAAGTTTGCGTTGATTCAAAAATTCAATACCCAAGCGCCTGCAACAGCGTTGAAACTATCCTGATATCAGAAAAAATAAGCAAAGAGTTTTTACCTGAATTGACCGCGGCATTAAAAAATGAAGGGGTTAAAGTCAAAGGCTGCGAAAAATGCCTGGAAATAGATGATACTTTAGAACCTGCCAACGAAGATGATTGGAAAAGCGAATACGGCGATAAAATCGTTTCAGTCAAAACAGTAAAAGACTCAGATGACGCCATAGCCCACATAAACCGCTACGGTTCAGGACATACCGACTGCATAATTACTCGGGATAAAACTTCTGCAGACAAATTTATGGACCTGATAGATTCTGCAGGGGTTTATCACAATGTTTCGACAAGGTTTGCCGATGGTTTCAGGTACGGTTTCGGGGCAGAGGTAGGAATCAGCACCAACAAAACCCACGCCAGAGGACCTGTAGGACTTGAGGGTTTAACTATTTATAAATATAGGCTGTTTGGCAACGGTCAAATTGTTGCAAGTTACAGCGGTAAAGATGCCAAAAAGTTTTTGCACGAAAGGATAGTTTAGGTTGATTATAGGGGCTTTTGCAGAAGCATTAAATTTACAAGAGAAAAAACCTTCGCCATTGATATTTTTAGACAAATGGCTGAAAGAAATTCTTGCAAAAAAACCTGAAAATCATGTTGAAAATATTATCCACACAGAGCTTTGCGTTACAAAAATAACGGAAAATTCAAGCATTATAACAACAAATTCCGAATCGGGAGAAGTTTTGTTAAATGCGCTGTATCAATTTTGTTTGAGCTACGAAAACTTTTTATTCGCACGCTGGCTTCACGAAAAAAACAGCAGCAACCTTGGTTGTGAAGGGCAGTAAGGTACTTTTTCTACTTTATCACGCTATTTTGAACTTTGCCTTCGGCAAAAGCGGCTATGTTGCTTATTGTGGTGGATAAAATTCTACCTATGGCTTCGTGAGTGTTGTAAGCAATATGCGGAGTAATAATAACGTTATCCATTTGCAAAAGCCTGTTGTTCAAGACCGTATCTTTCAGTGCATTGCCGTGAAGTCTGTTAACATCTATTAAATATTCAGGGTCTGAAATTGCTTCTTCGGACTCCAAAACATCAAGCCCCGCGCCTGCAATTTCCTTTTTGCTCAAAGCATTATAAAGCGCCTGTGTATCAATCAATTCACCTCTTGCAGTATTTATTAAAACACATTCGGGTTTTATTTTTTTAAACGCTTCTTCGTCAAAAACATGATAAGTTTCTTTGGTTAGCGGTGCATGCAACGAGATAAAATCAGACTTTTCAAGCATAGTGCCAAAATCAACGTATTCAACGTTATATTTTTCCTTCATTTCCTGATTTTCAAACATATCAAAACCGAGAATATTCATTTCAAAACCGTAAGCAAGTTTTGCAAACTCCCTGCCTATAGCGCCAAGCCCGAAAACACCTATCGTTTTACCGCCAAGTTCATAACCTGTTGTACATTTATGACAGGCGTTTAATTCTTTAAATGCCGAATAGGCTTTTGAGATACGTCTTGTAACATCAAGCATAAGCCCGAAAGCAAATTCTGCAACGCTTTTGTTGCCATAGTTTGGTGTATTCTCAACCGTAATACCATTCGCCTGACAATATTCAGTATCAACATGGTTAAAGCCGACCGAGCGCAAGGCGATAAGTCTTAGTTGTGCGAATTGTTCAAGAACTTCTCTTGTAACCCGCGAAGTGGTAAAACAGGAAATCACATCAGCGTCTTTTATTTCATCAGGTATTGTTTCCAGGTCGTTAAGCGGGTTATGTATGAGCGTGTAGTTATACTTCCCCTCGCAAGCTTGCCGCAAAAATTCCTTTTCATAATCTTCTACATCAAAAAATACCAGCTTTAGCATACCATGCCTCCTTAACAGTTAATTGCATTCTTTTATTATACCTATGATATATTAAGTTTTTCAAAAGCAAAATTAATAAATTTATTTAATATATGAATTTTTCTTGTTGTTAAGTTCCTAAACAGGATTTTTTTCATATAAACACCTCTATAACTGCCTAATCGCTTGCTTAAAAGATTGACACGCCTTGTAATTCCGTTCATTTCAACTTTTAGCGCACAAACCGCAGGGTCTTTGAATTCGCTGCCGCTGACGAACTTTAGACCGCCCAAAGAAACGTTCAGCACTCTTGCGTCATACTTGTTGCCTTTGCAATCAGTCAACACTATACGTTTATCAATAGGCAGCCTTATATACTTGCGGCTTTCATCTCTGTCAAAAACAACCCTGAGCGCCATAATAATCATAATAATATTCATTAAATTCCAAAATAAATTAACATATACTGCAGGAACGCTATATACATTACCGTATATAAGGTCATAAACACCCTGTATCTGAGCATAAATCAAAACAAAAAGAATAATAGTTAACACTACCTTGTACTTGATATTTTTATTTTTAAACTCTATATTTTTGTTTGTAACCCTAAAAGATAAATCCTGCAATTTTTTAGGCAGGAACAAAGTCTTGAAAATCACACCCAAATTAAATATAGAAACGATAAGCTCATACATATCCGCTAATAAAACATTGCCCCTTTTGACTTTATCGGTAAAAAGAAATATAAATTTGAGCAGAAGATAAGAAACCTGAAATAAAAACACCTGATAAAATACTATCAAGATTGTTGAAACATTAAACACCAGAAAAAAAACAGGTGTCAAAAGTAAAATCATTCTTACAACAGGGTTTAAAAAATACAACGCGCTTAAAAAATAAAAGAATAGCTGTCCGAAATTCAAATGCAAATAATATTTCCAGTTTGCAGGGTTTTTAACTATCTGCAGGTTGCCTTTTGTCCATCTGTTTCGCTGCTGCATATATTCGTTAAAACTTCCTGCGGCAATCCCTACCGCTAACGGCTTATTATAATAAATAACTTTCAGCTTTTTTGCGTGAAAAATCAAGCCTAAAAGAGAATCCTCGGTAACGCTGCCTGAAGGAAATCCGCCTATGTCTTCCAGTGTTTTTCTTCTGATGATAATATTGGTTCCGCCGCAAAAAACCGCATCAAATTTACTTAATCCCGGCTGCATAACATTATAAAATATATCCTGTTCATTAGATAAAAAATTCGGCATATTAAGATTTTTCTGAACAGCATCCAAATTCAAAAAATATTGAGGAGTCTGTACCAACGCTACACTTTCATCAGCAAAATAATAAACTGTTTCCCTTAAAAATGTAGATACAGGCTTATGGTCAGCATCAAATACCACAACTAAATCAGAGTTTGTTTGGGCAAGAGCGTTGTTAATGTTTCCTGCCTTATAATCCGTATTCTTATCTCTTGTTATATAATTGCACCCCAGCTTTTTACATAACTCTTTAATTTCTTTTCTGTTTCCGTCGTCTAAAACATAAACTTTTTTGTCGGGGTAATTTATATTATTCGCTGCCATAATAGTAGGCACAAGGATATATTCATCTTCGTTATAGGTACAGATAAATATATCAACAGACGGTTTATAATTTTTGAAAGATATAAGCTCTCCGTTATGGTAAAAATCTTTATAATAATCCTGCTGCAGCTTATTATCAATTTTAGCGGGTTCTACTTCATCGGCTTTAATCATTAATAAACTGAAACCTGTAAAAACAAACATAATTACAGCTTCAGCAAAAAGAAGAGCATAACTCCAAAAAGTAGTAAACGGTGAAGTCATTAAATTAAGCGTAAAAAGCCAGCGCCATCCTATATAAAAAAGACCAAAAACCAGAAGCATATAGAAAAATATAAACCCATGGTGCCCCAAAAAATGATGTCTATGTTTGTCTTTATTTGATTTCATCTACATATTCTCCGAACCATAACAGATTTTTGCCGTAATAATCATTATTAGAAGCCCAATAATAAGGGTTTTCCAGATAAGATTTTATTTCCTGTTCATAAATCTCTTCTGCCGTATGTTCATCATAAAGCTTTATTGCAGGATAAATCATAGCCGCAGCGCCTACAAACTTGTCCTTATCCCTAAGCTCTCCGTTAGCCTGATAATTTATATAAAGTGGCTTGCCTTTTTCCCATTTGTCTATAAAGAATTTAGACTTCTTCAAAACCTGCAAGGCTCTTTTATCTTTTGTCATCTTATAGTCCAATAATATCCTGTTAAATACCCTTATTGCATCATAAGAAAAATCCCCTTTTTTGTCCGATGAAATAAAAACCTTCCCGTCTTTTATGCTGAAAAAGTTAGGCGGCAAACCCGTTGCAGTAGCATTCATCACTTCCGTTAAATAATAATACATATCATCTCCCACACTGCGCCAATTGTGATGAGAATCGTATATTTGAAACTTTTTCATATAATACGGTGAAAAATAAGACGGGTTAAACTCCATATCATGATTTTGAGCCTGAACTATCCCGGGGGCTAAAAGCTTTTTACCGTTAACATTGATTATCTGTGTATCCCATAATCTGTACAAAATTTGCCGCGCCAAGTCTAAATAATAAGGGGATTTCCACTTTTCATATGCCAAAATGAGCGCAAAAGATATGTCCATTTCTGCGTCTGATGCATTGTTATAATCTAAAACGGTATATTTTCCGTAGTTATTTTCTCCCCACAGCCAGCTGTACAAAGCATCCCTGCGTCTTAAATTATTGTTAGACCATTTTAAAACAAGGTCAAAAGTTTTTTTATCATTCATAAGCACGCTTCGCAAAAGCATATATGCCTGCCCTTCGGAAGTAGTAACATTATTTCTTGAAGGGTCAATAATACGTCCGTCACGTGTAATATAATGATGTTTGTAACTTTCATACTGTTCTTTCAAAGATAACTGTTTGGAGCCTGAGCAGGCAGAAAACAGGAAAAAACCGGCAAAGATAACAAAAATATAAAAAATTCTTCTGAAGTAAAAAATCATCAAAACCCCCTTATCGTCATATTAACGCCGAATTGATTACGTTGGACATCAGCATAATTAAAGTACCTGTAGTTTGTATTAAAATCCACATGGTCATTTAGCCTGTAACCCACATAAACCTCCGCTCCCCAGACGAACATTGATTGGGAAGGTCTTTGGGCGTACTGCCAGCCGGCAAATCCCCCGCCGCCGTAAGTTAATTTATTCTTATATATCCCTTCATAGCGTAAATCTGCCGTATTAGCCGTAAAAAAAGCAGGACTCCAATATCCGCCGTACAAATTACCGCGCTTATCGTAGAGATTGAGCAAATTATCTCTCCAGCCGGCATTATAAGATACTAAATTTGAAGATAATTTTTTCTTATGTTTCGGATTGGAAAAATCATGATAAAGCAGCTTTCCAAAACCTGCCATTCCTTCCAAATAAGGGTTATTTGGAAGATTTTGTGCATCCATAATGCCGCAGCCCAGTCTGCCAAATGCATAATATTCTTTAGGCAGTCTGTATTCATATTCCAAATAAAGCCTGTTATCCGCAACCTGACCCGTAAAAGCGCCGTCTATATCAAAACCTACCGCAGAAAGATATGACTGTTCAAGGTTATCTCTGTAAAAACCCAATTTAAGATTAAATTTGTCATTTACGTAATATTTAAGCCAGCTGTTTGTGTTTAACATAGCACCTGCATTTTGGAATATTTTAGCTCCTATATCGGCTTTAAGTTCAAGATGCTCTGATACTCTGCCTTCTGCGCCTATTCGGATTTCGTTGGTAAAATTAGTATATCTTCTGTTATATGGAGGGAAGACTCCGGACGAATATAAATACAAAGTATAATCAGTAAAAAAGTTAAGGTTCTTGCCTATAGGCGCTGAAGCATGAACACCCCATTTATTCGCGTTTAACTTAAATTCTTCGGACAGGGTTTGTATTAAGAATGAATAGCTTGGCGTAATAATATAAGCTCTTTCCCTTTTTATAGCCTGTTTTAGTTTTTCGGCATCGGGAGTATTGATATCTTTTATGTAACTTTTTGATTTATTAAACAATCTCATATCATAATAAATTTGTGCCTTTAAAAAATCAGTTTCATCGTTTTGAGGAAGTTGCCTTGCTGCTTTAAGCGCATTTAAAAAATCATTGTAAGCGCTGTAAGAATTAATAATACCGGTATGGGCATCTATATCCTCGGGGCTTTCATCGAGAATTTTCTGAAAATATCCTCTGGCTTCGTTAAACTCCCTTTGTTCCACTCCGGCATAGCCCATTCCCATCAAACCTTCTTTGTCGGTTAAATCTTCCTCCAAAAAAGATTGGTATATTTCCTTTGCTTCTTTGTGTCTTTTTTGCGCTCTGTAGGAATCTGCCAGCTTGTTTTTTAAAAATTTATCCTCTTTGGAAAAGCTCAGGGCATTTTTATAATAATTCTCTGCCTGAGAATATTGTTTTTCTCTGAAGGCTATATCACCCTGAATTTCGTACCCTTCTTTTGTTTGCAAAAGATTATTTTCTACAGCGACTTTATAAGCTGATTGGGTATCTTTCAAAGTCATTAATATATGCAAATACTCCCGAGTGATTTTTTGATTTCGCTCAGGAGAATTGTATGCCTTTTCAATCGCAATTTTAGCTTTTGGAAAATCGTTAACCGCCATATAAAAACCGGAGAGGTTAAAATAATATTCAGACTTGGGGTATAATTTTACCAACTTCAAATATGTATTAATTGCTAAGTCATACCTGCTTTCCATAGAATACAAATCCCCTGACAATTTAAGTATTTCTTCATTATCAGGTTCTGATTGCAGCAATTGATTCAGATAAGACCTTGCTTTTTTATAATCTTTTTGCGCCATCGAATATTCTATCGCCTTAGGCAGCAAAGCCTTTTGGCTCTTTCCTTCTTGCAGCAGCTCTTCTATTATCAAAAGGGCGGAATTAAAATTCTCTGTCTTAGAATAACAATAGGCAAGTGTCATCTTATCATGTTCATTCAAACCGGACGGGTTAAGTGATTTGAGTTTTTCAAGACAGATAATTGCGCTTTTGCAGTCTTGCTGCTCCAAGGCTATATCGGAACGGGCTTTAAGAACCTTTAAATTATCAGGTGATTTTAGCAGTATTTCATCTGCAAGACTTTGGGCCTTTTTGTAATCTTTATCTTCCATAGCTTTATACATCAGGTCTTCTTTGGTCGGAACATAAGGCTTGTTGTTTTCAGGCTGAGGCTTGGAACTTTTTCTCAGGCGCTGTTCGTTTAAAATCCTTAATACTGCTGCATAGCTTGTCTTTAGATGTTCACTGTTATCTCCTTTTTTTATAAGCTCTTCATAAATTTTTTTAGCTTCTTTAAAACGTCCCTGACTTTCATAAAACCCTGCAAGCCTATAGCCGATACCAAAATCATTCGGGCTGAGCGATTGGAATTTTTTTAAATATTTCTCGTGGGTGGCAGGGGATTTGGATGCAGGTTCTAAATCTAAAATAATTTTTACGGCTTCGATATTATAGGGTTCAAAATCAACAAGCCGCTGATAATATGCTGATTTCCTACGGTCATTTTTAACATAAGAAGCGGCATTCATACACTCTTGCAAAGTTTTCAAATCCAGGTCCTTAACTTCAACAGACATACAAACTTTATCAGTTTCGTTCCATTTTTTGGAGCCGGCAAGTATTTTAATAATTTCTTTTGCCAGCCGGGTTTTTGAGTATTTTGAAAGTTTTTTATCACTCATAATTTTAGAGTAGGTTACATCAAGCTTTGTCGAAATTCTGACCTGCATTAAATATTTTTTTTCTAAATATTCATATTTTGAAGTAACTTCATAAAGTTTTGAATATAGCAAAAAACCCTTTTCGTTATAGTTATGCCGTTCGCAAAATTCCGCATAAATTTTAATGGCATTTATGTCCTCAGGATAGTAGAACATTAATTTTTCAAAATTAAAAAATGCGGATTTGTAATCTTTATGCTTTTCTGCGGCTAATGCCTGATTGATTATTTGTTGTTCCAAATCTTTTTCAAACAGTTGATTTGCCCCTCTACAAGGTTGAATTAAAGAAAAACATATAAGTAAACAAATAAAAAAATACCTCATAGAATCCCCAACTTTAAGATATATAACCATCATAGAATTTTGTAGTATTGAAACAATTGCCCGATTTACTATCCTTTATAGCAAGTAATAGAAATTGCAGCATATTCTAAACCTGCCGAAAACGTATTTGATATATTATTAATCCTTTGTAAAATCTTTTTTAGCGGGTTATAATGGTTGGAATAGCTGATATAAGAGATTTAAAATGAAAGAAGAACCTAAATATACCCCTATGGAAGAATTTGCCAATGCATTTTCTCATGCGATAGGAGCCTTGCTTGCTATATACGGGATAGTTTTATTGGCAGCTGCGTCTAAAACTCCCGTACAAACAGCATCTGTTACCATATTTGGAGCAACAATGTTTATCCTGTTTCAATCATCAACCTGCTACCATGCAATGGTGAATGAAACAGCTAAAAAAGTATTCCGCAGAATTGACCACAGTTCAATATTTATGCTTATAGCGGGAACATATACCCCGTTTTTGCTTTTGGTATTCCCGTTTCCCCACTCTATAGCGCTTCTTGCCATAGTTTGGTATCTGGCAATTATAGGTATAGTCTTTTCCTGCATGACATTGAAGTTTAAATACCTGTCAACCGGACTATACCTGCTTATGGGCTGGCTGTCATTATTTATGTGCTACCAAATCTGGACAACAACAAGTCATTTAGTTGTATGGTTCCTGTTAGGCGGCGGGTTGCTTTATTCTTTGGGCGCAGTATTTTACTTGCTGAAATACAAATTCATGCACAGTATTTGGCATTTGTTTGTTATAGCAGGCGCTGCAATGCATTACTTAGCTATCATGGAATTGTTAAAAGTCAGCTGATTTTTAAATATTTTTATACCAAACGTTCATTGTTTCGATGCTTCCCGAAATATTGGTATTGTTTACCAAAGCACCGCTGTATGTATAATTGCTCTTAGCAAAAGTAATATTCATTCCCGCGCTTTTTGCCCTTGCTATTGTATAAAAAGTTTTTATCCCTTTTGATTTTGCCGCTGCTTCCATACTTTGCAGCAGGTAATAAGCAATATTATGCCCCCTGTATTCGGGTAAAACGGCAAAATCTGTCATTTCCGAATTAAGATTTTCTAAATCCATTTCGCAGGATGAAACGGCAACGAGTGAATTACCGCAAAAAGCCCCGAAATAATCAATATTTTCCGCCATTGTCTTTTTTATATAACCGGGGTCAAAAATCGGAAACGGGTAGCTTTTGAAAATTGTCTTATAAATTTTAGTCATTTTCACTGCGTGATTTTTTGCAAGCTGTTTTATGGAAAATTTGCCATCAAGTTTCAATGGTTGAAAATCTCTCTCTTTTTCAAAACAAATTTTCTTTATTTTTTCAATCTCTTCTTTGTCATAAAACTCCTGTCTGTCAGATGAAAAATATTTGCACAAAAAATGGCAGTTCTCTTCACCTTTGAAAAATTTTTTAACAAAGGCTTCTTGTATATAACCGTCATTAAAAAAATCGCCCTGCAAAGAGGTCGGAACTTTTGCAAAAATTTTAGTAAGTCCTTCCTCCAACGCCAAATTATTCACATATTTTAAAATATACGAACAGTCAGACTTTGATAATTTCATAAGGTAAACACGATTGTTTTCTTTCCCGTACTGTATTACGGAGTTTCGGACTTTTATGATTTCATCAGTCATTATTTCTGTTTTCAATCCTTTCCATATCATTAGGAATCAAAGATATAACCTCATTAGAATCAAATAATAATTTGTTTATCCCTACGGCATCAACTTCTTCCTGCGGGTCCATTTTTAGAGATAAAACACAATTATCACAATCCAGATTACAGTATTTATGCTCATATTTATCAGGCTCTTGATAAGAAGTGATTATACCCTCAAAGTTGCGCAAAATAACTTTATTAGTGG
Organism: Candidatus Gastranaerophilales bacterium; assembly: GCA_028696075.1. Taxonomy (NCBI): domain Bacteria; kingdom Bacillati; phylum Candidatus Melainabacteria; order Candidatus Gastranaerophilales; species Candidatus Gastranaerophilales bacterium. The sequence continues at coordinate 93,100 of JAQVHS010000002.1, read as the reverse complement.
AGCAGGAAATCATATAACTCGGCATAATCGGGATTTTGCCGCCGCCGCCCGGGGCGTCAATAACAAAAGTAGGCACAGCAAATCCGCTTGTATGCCCCCTTAAGCCTTCTATGATTTCAATACCTTTGCTAACAGGGGTTCTAAAATGGGATAACCCTATACTTAAATCACATTGATAAAGATAATAAGGCCGTACCCTGTTTTGCACAAGTTTGCGTACCAATTTTTTCATGATATGAACACAATCATTAACCCCTGCAAGCAAAACGGACTGGTTTCCAAGCGGAATACCGGCATCAGATAACTTATCTAGAGCTATTTTTGCATCTGATGTAAGCTCTTTAGGGTGATTAAAATGCGTGTTAATCCAGATAGGCTTATGCTTTTTAAAAACTTCAATAAGCTCATCCGTAACTCTATATGGCAATACAACGGGAACTCTCGTACCTATCCTTACAACCTCTACATGCGAAATTTGTTTAAGCTCTGTCAAAATCCAGTCCAAAAAAGCATCGGGCAGCATAAAAGGGTCACCGCCCGAGAGCAAAACATCTCTCACTGCAGGAGTGTGTTTTATATATTCAATTCCCTCTAAAATTTCATCTTTTGTAGGGATAAAATCAACATCCCCGACCTTTCTTTTTCTTGTACAATGTCTGCAATACATTGCACATTTATTACTTATATGAAAAAGGACTCTGTCGGGATACCTGTGTGTAATTCCTTTTACAGGGCTATCCGCATCTTCGTACAAAGGGTCTTGCATATCGGCAGAAGTAATGTTTAATTCCTCAGGGCTGGGAAATGCCTGTTTAAATATGGGGTCATTTTTATAGTCATTTATATCTATCTGCGACAAGTAATACGGTGTAATTGATAATGGAAACTGCTGCGCCGTTTTCATCAGTTCAAATTTTTCATAAGGGGCAAATTCTATCCCCAAAACCATTTCAAAATCATCTACGGTTTTAATTGTATTTTTAACCTGCCATCTCCAATCAAACCACACCTCAAAGTTTTCATTCGGAGAAATCTTTTTCACAATTTTCTCGATTTTACTGTTTTTACTTCGGATAATTACGTCTTTGAGCATTTATTCGTTCCTTATATTCCACAATTTTTTAGTAAGCAAAATGGAATATTGTTTTTACAATATTTACCACTGCATTAATATATACAAACTTTTTGTTACCTTATAAATGATTTATCAATAAAAATCAAAATCAAATTTTCAATAAAAAATATAAAAGCGTCGGTTTTTATAACACTAAAAATACATCCGACAACTCTATTATTGCACATAAATTGCCGTCAGTCAAGACAAATGGAAGTCTAAAAGCGTTGTCCTTGGCTCAAAAGCACCTATTGTAACCGATTAATAGTACCTATAAGAAGGTTTTTATTTATTAAAATTCGTTTAAATATGATATAATTCCCTCATGCTAAAAGAAAAAATTATACGAGTCGCCAAAGGCGAAAAAAAGGCAGATTTAGTTATCAAAAATGCCAAAATAATAAACGTGCTTTCCGAAGAAATTCATGAAGATGATGTTGCAATATTCGGCGGAATTATTGCCGGCGTCGGCGCAAACTATGAAGGCGAAACCGTATTAGATGCAAAAGGCGCATACTTATCACCCGGTTTCATAGACGGACACGTTCATATAGAAAGCTCTATGCTTTTGCCGAAAGAATTTGCAAAAGCAGTTGTTCCGTCAGGGACAACAACGGTAATCACAGACCCGCATGAAATAGCAAATGTGCTTGGGCTTCATGGTATAAGTTTCATGCATGAAGCCACAAAAGGACTGCCGCTAAGTGTTTATACAATGCTACCATCATGCGTTCCTGCCACACCTTATGAAACTTCGGGGTTTGACCTTACACCTTATGATTTATCCATGTTAATAGACAGCCCTTGGGTTTTGGGGCTGGCGGAAATGATGAATGTTCCCGGGGTTTTGAATATGGACAAAGATGTGATGGCAAAAATCAAAATGATACAAGATAAAAACAAAAGGATTGACGGACATGCACCTTATCTTGAAGACAAAGACTTATGTGCATATATCGCAAGCGGTGTAACATCAGACCATGAATGCACCACTCCCAAAGAAGCTGTTGAGCGGATAAGAAAAGGGATGTATCTTATGGTAAGAGAAGGCAGCGCCGCCAAAGACCTTGAAGCCTTGACCCCTGTGCTGTTATCTTCAAACACAAGAAAGTGTATACTTGTAACGGATGACAGACACCCTGAAGATTTGTCCCCTCATATAAACGGAATGGTAAAAAGCATTGTAAAATCAGGTTTAAACCCTATTAAGGCAATACAGATGGCAAGTTTAAACACAGCAGAGTATTTTCAAATTCCTAATTTAGGCGCAATAGCTCCGGGATATCGTGCGGATTTAGCGCTATTTGATGATTTAGAGAACTTTGAACCTAAAATAGTCTTAAAAGACGGTAAAATTGTTGCCGAAGAAGGAAAACTGATCTTTGAAACAGATACTCTGCAAACACCCTCAATAAGAGGTTCTGTAAATGTAAAGTGGATTGAGCCCGAGGACTTTAAAATGGAGGCAAAAAATAAAAAAGCCAAAGTTATAAAAATAATAAAAAATTCACTTATTACAAAGTCTGAAATATGCAATATTAAAACAGAAAAGGGTTTAGCACAAAGCGACACGAATAATGATATTTTAAAAATAGTTGTAATAGAAAGACATAGGGCAAGCGGCAATATTGCAAAAGGTTTTGTGAAAGGTTTCGGGTTTAAAAACGGGGCTATAGCCTCAACCGTCGCCCACGACTCCCATAATATGATAATTATAGGCACAAACGACAACGATATGCTGACTGCCGCAGTTGAACTGGTTAAATCACAGGGTGGCAAAGTCGTTGTAAGTGAAGGCAAAGTAATCTCCAAACTTGCCCTGCCGATAGCAGGGATTATGTCAGATGAAAGCCTTGAAGTTGTACTTGAAAAATCAAAATCACTCAACCACGCAGCAAAATCTATCGGCTGTACCTTGCCAAATCCTTTTATGACCATGGCGTTTTTGTCTCTGTCAGTGATACCTGAATTAAAAATAACGGATAAGGGCGTCTTCGATTTCGCGAAATCAGAGTTCATAGATATTTTCGAAGTTGGCTAGACAGGTAGGTCAGGCTAAAGAAATGGAGGTTAATTACAACAAAAAAACAGTTAGGGTATAGTACTGTTTTTAAAGGAAAGAGGTAAAAATGAAAGAACTGATTTTAGAACAATTAGACGCAAAAGGCAAAAACGGGCAAATTACGGTTTATGGGAACAGAATTAATATAACGAGAAAAGGCTTCGGTGGATTTATGCAACATGGCTTTGACGGTACTAAGACTATCTTTATAAATAAGCTTTCAGGCTTACAATTCAAAGAGGCAGGCAATATTACAGCAGGCTTTATTCAGTTTATCTTTTCGGGCAGTGATGAGTCTAAAGGCGGTCTTTTTGGTGCAGGAAAAGATGAAAACACTGTTCTTTTTGACCAAAATAACCAAGATAATTTTGCCAAAATCAGGGATTATATTTTTGAAAAATTAGGATAACGTAAATGACCGTCAGAAAAAGGAAAATAAGTGGTTTTGTAGGTTTTAAATAGACGGCATTCGCTATGAGCGTGCTTGCAAAAGTGCTACAACTCAAAAAAGACACCGAAAAATGCAAAACAATTATCAAATCTGAAATAATGCACGACAATTATAATCCAAGCGGTTACTTACTATGACAGAAAAGTCTATCGTCATCTATTAGTTCAGGTTCTAAATTGGCAATTATTTCAACCAATTCTTTTACAGATATCGTAGGTGCTTTATATGCTTTGTTATTTTCAGAGATACCAAAACCTTTGAATTGCGTTTTTTTTTTGAGGATTAGTTAGCCTATCGTATAGTTTTTGTAATGCTGATAAAGATGGGAAATCTTCATAAGCATATCCACATTCTAAAGCTATTTTTTCAAATTCCTGAAAAACTGCATCTTTTTGATTTTTAATTTCAGGTTTATTTTCAATAATTTTTTCTAAAATTTCTTTAACGCTAGGGATATACGTAGCATTATTTTTTGTCTTAAACAATATTGTGGGGCATAATTTCTCATGCAAGTATTCTTCTTCTACGAAATCTTTTAAATAACTTAATCTTCTACGATGTCTCAATTTTTTTAAAGCTTTAGCTTCTATTTGTCTTATTCTTTCTCTAGTTACACCAAAAAGTTTACCTATCTCTTCTAAAGTCCTTTCTCTACTATCGTCCAGACCGAATCTTAATCTTAAAATATCACGCTCTCTAGGAGATAAACAGCCTAATAATTTATACAATGTCTCTCTTCGAACTTTAAGTTCATAATCATATATAGAATTATTTTTAGCGTCTAGATTATCTTCGATAGTTAAATCAGTATTACCCAAGTTATCTCCCAATAAGTATACTGACAAATCATAAGTTTTTAATTCATTTAATCTTTCTACTGATATACCCAAATGAAGAGCCAGCTCTTCATTTGTCGGCTTTCTTTGTAAATCAAACTCCATTTTACTTGAAATTATTCTGATTTTATTTATCTTCTCATCTATATGAACAGGTAATCTTATTATTCTATTTTGGTCAGCAATAACTCTAGTTACAGCTTGTTTTATCCACCAAGTTGCATAAGTGCTGAATTTACAACCTTTTGTATAGTCAAATTTTTCAACAGCCTTTAAAAGCCCTAAATTGCCTTCTTGAATAATATCAATAAAGTCCATGTGTTTTAATTGCCAATCATATTTTTTAGCTACATAAATAACTAAACGTAAATTACTGTGAAATAATTCTAATTCTTGAAGATTTGATATTTTTCCATCATTTTCAATATATTTGGCTAGCTCAATTTCTTTTTCTGGTGACAATAATTTGTATTTGCCTATATTTTTTAAATAGGTCTTAACAACATCATCTATATATGATTTTTGTTCTTGTGTATAAAAGTCTTTTTCTTCATCAAAGTCATAAGCCTGCTTTTCAGCAGCCTTTTTAATATATTCTTCCAAGGTCTTTATGCTAATTTCCGCATCTATTTTATCTTCAATGACTTGTTTTTTGTAGAAATCTTTTTCATTAATTTCTTTATTTTGATTCTCTTGTTCATCTTTTTTTTCTAATTCAATGTCAAAATCAAATTTTTGTTGCACATATTTTTCTTTAGATTCTTCAATATTAAGTTTTTGCTTAATAGGTTTGTTTACATTGGATATTTGAGTATCTGTAATAGAAACAGTACGCGGTTTTTTATCAACTGAAAACTCATATAATTTTTTAGCATCAACATCAGTTGCATTTTTAAACTCAGTTATTACAAAATAAGTATCACCAAAAACATCTTTTTCTTCATTAATCTTATTTTTTCTACGCTCTATAAAAGTAAGAGCTAGATTTCTTCCATACTTAAATAAAATAATTATCGGATTTAAAGAATATTTATTTATTTCTTTTGAAATAGCTCTTAACTCATTTTCTTTATAGAAAAAACCTGATAATTTAATACTCATAAAAATATAATTTTGGTCATATTCTTTTGAGATTTTTAACTTGTATTCTTTTAACTTTTCATTTAAGGCTTCTTCTGTATATTGAAATAAAAAACTTGCTTTTTGCCATTTATAATACAAAGCTTTTTCTTTATTAAAATTCAACTTTTGATATATTACTTGTGGGTTATTCAGGTGCGATATTTTATATTCTGATGAATATCCTAAAGAATTAAGCAATTTAATACTAGCATCAAATAAAGTAGCTTTATCAAAATCAGACAAAGCTTGTTTTATTTTTTCAATTTCTAAGTTTGATGTTTCCATAAAACCTCAAATAATTACAAGCCACGTGATTAGTTCAAAATCCTCGTTACTATTTATTAGTTCATTGAATTTGGGGATTTTCCCTCCTCTTACATTAAACAAATTATCATACATTTTATGTTCAAATTTTTCTTTTATTTTTCTTAAGGCTTTGTTTAATAAATCGTTAAAAAGTTCCATATCTTGACCATTGGAAGTTTGTTCATCAAACAATTCATATAAGGATTCATCGAGTTCAGTTCTGTTGGAGCATAATGCTCTATATATCTCTAATATTTTTTTTGTATTAACAAAAGTGTATTTTATTACCCCTTCCATAGTTATATAAACTAAAAAATACGGTTGTAATGGATTTATATTTTCTTTGTCTTTAGGCTTGTTTAATTGTTTCAAACAGAAAATAACTCCTTGTGATAAATTGTGCTTATCGCCACTTAACGATAAGATTTCTCGTGAAGTAACACCATTTATTCCTAGAGGCATTTTTTCTAATAATTCTTTATTGGTTTGAATAAAACTTATTAATTCTAATCTGAAATCTTCCAGGGTAAAATCGGTTAAGGATATTCCTTCCTCAAAATCTTCCAAATCAAGAATTTCATCTTTCATTCTTTTTAATTGTTTGTCTCTATATTTTAAATCCGATTTAATTACCTCCTCAATTTCATCAGGGCTAAGAATGTTATCTGCATTGGTTGCTGATACGTCAACTAATGTCATTCTTTCTTCAACCCGGTTTTTTAATTTTATATATTTATTTAAGTCATCAGTGGGCCAGAAATTAACAAGTTGAATTTCATTATGAATACTTCCAATCCTATCTATACGTCCAAATCTTTGAATAAGTCTAACCGGATTCCAATGAATATCATAATTAATCAAATAATCACAATCTTGTAAATTTTGACCTTCTGAAATACAATCAGTTGCAATCAAAATATCAATTTCTTCTAATATATTGTGATTGGCTCTTTCTTTTGAAATAGGTGAAAAATTAATTAAAATTTCATCATAATCATTTTTGCCCAAAGTTGTATTTGAGTCACTGCCAGTAACTAAAGCTATATTAACATTTAAATCATTTTTTATATAATCTTTTATGTTGTCATAAATATATTTTGCAGTATCACTAAATGCTGTAAAAACAACAACTTTTCTATTTCCTTTGTTAAATTTATCTAATGTAGGATTTTTAATTTTTTCAGAAATTAAGTTCTTTAACTCATTTAATTTTGCATCTCTTTCGGGAGTTATTTTTAAAGCTTTTCTATATAATTTTTCTAATTCATTTCTATCTTTATTTAGAGCATATTTCCAGTCGTCTAAATCGATATCTTTTAAGTCATATTTTAATTTTTTACCAACTCTTAACATCTCATTTAATTCATTATCTTCATAATCTTCAAAAACGAAGTCATCAAAATCATATTTTTCAAACTTATCAATTTTTCCAATTAAATTATCTATTTTCTGAATTGTGTTACCAAGAGTTATTTTAAAAGAATATACAGAGCTTTCTAACCGTTTCAAAAAATTCGATTTCATCATCCCAATTAGAAATTTTTCTCTACTCTCTTGAGTAAATTGAGCTATCTTAGACTGTTCTGCATATTCTTTTTTATGCTTTTCTTTTAAGAAAACTGCGGGTGTGAACAAAGATAATTTATAATTCAATATAGTATCATTAATATCATCGTAGTGGGGAAATTCATCCAATAAATCTATTTTGGAATAAATTGACTGAGGTTTTTTTCTTTTAGGAAAAGCTCCTATTTCTTTCAAAGACTCAGGATAATGATTTTTGATATGTTTTCTAGAACGAGCAATTGTCAAAGCATCTAAAAGTTTGAAAAAGGAAGGATTTAATTTGTCAAGTAAGGTCATTTGTGTTTTATTTTCTTGTTTTGACCATTCTAAAAACTCTCTTTTAGATTGTGATATTAGGCTTTTTAAATTCAAAATTTCAAGATTTTCTTTAAAAGCACCATCTTTACCTGCTGTTATGAAATATAACTGATTTTGTAAGTCATCAAGAGTATTATTTACAGGAGTTGCAGATAATAACAAAACCTTTGTATTTATACCTTTTGTAATAACATCATCTAGAAGTCTTTCATATCTGCTTTTTTTAACTTCACCGTATTCATCCTTTCTGCCTTTTGTATTGTTTCTAAAATTATGCGATTCATCAATTACTATTAAATCATAATTTTCCCAGTAAAAATTTTCTAAATTAATGCTATCTACCCAACCTGTTTCTCTACTTAAATCGGTATGGCTTAGTACTGTGTATCTAAATTTATCTCCCAAAAACGGATTGGTTCTATCGTTATTTTGAACCTGATATTTAGTCCAGTTTTTCCTGAGTTTTTTGGGACAAATTACTAAAACATTTTGATTTCCATATTGTTCAAAATATTTAATGACAGCTAGAGCTTCAAAAGTTTTTCCTAATCCAACACTATCAGCAATTATGCAACCATTATATTTATTTATTTTATTGATAGCTGTTTTTACACCATCTTTTTGGAATTGATATAATTTTTTCCATATCATTGTTTCGGTAAATTGTTTTTGGTTCTCTAAATCTTTTAGGCTACTTTCTTCATTTAAAAAATTTTCAAAAAGATGGTAAAGAGTTTTAAAATATACTATTTGAGGAGAATTATTTTTATATAATAATTCTAGATGTTTTAATACTTCAGATTTAACATCAGTAACTAAATTAGAATCATTCCATATTTCATAAAACCATTTTTTTAACTCAACGACATCTCTTTTGCTATCAATTTCAAGATTTAGTTCAATGTTAGAATTTTGTGCTAACCCCAATCCTTTCATTGTAAAATTAGAGCTTCCTAAAATAGCATCTTCTTGTTCTTGAGGAGTTGTAATATGATACATTTTTCCATGCAATAAACCGCTTTGCTTTATTGATTTTATTTTTACCTTTTCCTTTATCCACATAGCGCATTCTTTTGCAATATTTTTTTGTGTTAATTTGCTTGCTAATTGTATTTGGTCATTTTCTATTTTGTAGACTTTAGATTCCGCATTTTCAGGCTTTACAGTTTTTATGAAAGCAGGTTCACCAAACAAAAATTCGACTTGTTTTAAACTTCCAAGCTTATCTTTTAATGCATCAAAAGCATAAACTGTAAAATAAGCTGTAACAATGCAGAGCTTAGAATTTTCTATCATTTTTTCTTCAAGAAACTTAGCAACAGAACCTCTTTTTCTATTATCTTTTATGTTGGAAGAATTCAAATGCACAATTTTTCTTTCGTAAACTTCATAACAAATTATATCATGTAAATTTATAATTTACTGACCAGACAAAGTTTTTTCGACTCGACGCCAATTCTTCCAAATATTTTAAGAACAAAAGCCAAGAAGTTTGTTCCAAATAATTATCCTTTTGGTACCACTAAGCCACTCGTTAATTCCATGAAGAATTATAACTTGGAATTAAAAGTCCATTTTTATTGTAAAATAATTGTAATAAGAATTTACTAAGGGGTTTGAAATTGATTAAATCGTTTAAATGTAAAGAAACTGAAAAAATTTATAATGGTAAATTTTCAAAAAAAATTCCGCATGAAATTCAACGCAGGGCTTTAATAAAACTATATAGTATTGATGCTGCTGAAAGTATTGATGATTTGACAACTCCACCGGCAAATTTTTTGGAACAGCTTCAAGGTGATAGAAAAGGGCAATATTCTATTAGGGTTAATCAGCAGTACAGAATTTGTTTTAATTGGGTTGACAATGACGCTATTAATGTAGAAATAATAGACTATCACTAATTTCCAAATACTTCTTCAAAAAACTTCATGCAAGGGGTTGATTATATGTTGTACGTAGTGTATAATATAAATATATAATTAAAATAGGAGAAATTATTATGAAAGAAGAATTAATTCCGATTCCACATATTGGAGAAGTTTTATTTGAAGAGTTTTTAGAGCCTTTGAATATTTCTCAAAATGCCCTTGCAGTTGCTATCAATGTTCCTTCAAATAGAATTAATGCTATTGTAAGAGGACAAAGAAATATTACAGCCGATACAGACCTAAGACTTACAAAATATTTTGGGCTTTCAAAAGGTTACTTTTTGCGTTTGCAAGCTAATCTTGAATTACTTGAGCAAAATCGTAAGATTGAAAAAGATTTGGCGAAGATTATTCCGTTTAAATCCACAAACATGGATGTTGGCAAAAAAACAGCAAAAAGGACAGCAAGAGTTGGAAGAAATCCTTCAAATGGCGAAAGCATAAAAAGCCCTGAAAATAAGGTAAATAATGTTAATATCCAAGCATTAAATTTAAAACGAGGATAATATGATTAAAGCCATAATTTATGCAAGAGTTTCATCAGAAGAACAGGAAAAGGAAGGGTTTTCTATTCCTGCTCAAATTGATTTGCTTAAAAATTACGCTAAGAAAAACAATATTGAAATAGTAAAAACCTTTGAAGAATCACAAACAGCAAAGCAAGCCGGACGAATAAAATTCAATGAAATGATTAAATTTTTACAGTCTAGCAAAGACGTCAAAACGATACTTGTAGAAAAAACTGATAGATTTTACAGGAACTTTAAAGACTATGTGGAAATTGGCGAAGATGATTTTATAATTCATTTAGTCAAAGAAAATGAAGTAATTGGCAAAAATGCAACTTCACACCAAAAGTTTGTTCATGGCATTAAAGTCTTAATGGCAAAGAACTTTATTGATAACTTACGAGAAGAAACCCAAAAAGGACGATTAAAAAAAGCACAAGAAGGTTATTTTATTGGGCAAGTTCCATACGGCTATAAAAAGATTGACCCCAAGACAACCATTGTTGATGAAGAAAAAGCTCCCTTTGAAGACGTGCCTTTGAATTATATTCTCAAGGTGATTTATCTTTAGAAAAAGTAAGACAAATTCTAGTTGATGAAAAATATACTTATACTCCAAGTTCTCCAAAAATTTCCAAAGGACAACTTGAACAAATTCTTAAAAATATTAACTATGCAGGAGTATTAAAATTCAAGGATGAAATTTATAGGGGCAGGCATGATGCGATTATTTCAGAAAAACTATTTGATGATGTTCAAAGAGCGTTTAAGAAAGATAACAAGCCATTATATAGAAATGACCATGATTTTGCATTTGCAGGCTTATTAAAGTGTGCAGAATGGGGATGTGCAATAACAGCGGAAATAAAAAAGGGGAAATATATTTATTATCATTGCACAGGACACGACAAAACCTGTTCCCAAAAGAAAAACTATATCAGAGAAGAAGAACTTGAAAAACAATTTGATACTGCCGTCAGAGCCGTTACATTAGATGATAAACACCGTGAATATATCAAAGTAGGCTTAAAAGAAAGTTTAGCTGACAAAATAAAATTTAGCGAAGAAAGAATTACCAGTCTGCAGATACAACATAAAAAAATCAAAGGCAGATTAGATAAATTATACATAGACAAGCTTGACGGTATTGTTGATAATGAATTTTGGCTTGAGAAAAAACAAGAATGGACAAATCAAATTGAAGAAATAGAAAATTCATTGCAAGCATTTCATAATGCCGATAAAAAATATTACGATGAAGGAGTTAAAATTTTAGAATTTTTGAAAAACGCTTATGGTAAGTATTTATCCCAAAATAATAAAGAAAAGGGGAGAATGCTTAAATTTTTATTATCGAACTGTACCATAAAAGACAAAAAAGTAAGCTATGACTATACTTTGCCGTTTGCTTACTTCGTTAATTTTGACTCTTGCCAAGAAAAATACCTCGTATGCGATTCGCCAGCCGCAGCTTTGCGGAGGCATTATAAATTCTGTTCGACCGTAGGTCAGGCGTTCGCAATTTTTTGCATAAAAAATACCTCGGATGCGATTCGCCAGCCGCAGCTTTGCGGAGGCATTATAAATTCTGTTCGACCGTAGGTCAGGCGTTCGCAATTTTTTGCATAAAAAATACCTCGGATGCGATTCGAACGCATGACCTACCGCTTAGAAGGCGGTTGCTCTATCCGGCTGAGCTACCGAGGCATAGTTTTAATTATTATTCTTTTTTCAATTACCTCAGCCGGATAGAGCTATATTTATAGCCCTCGCCGCTGGCTCGCCGGAGCTGAGCTACCGAGGCATAGTTTTTAATTATTATTCTTTTTTCAATTACCTCAGCCGGATAGAGCTATATTTATAGCCCTCGCCGCTGGCTCGCCGGAGCTGAGCTACCGAGGCATAGTTTTTAATTATTATTCTTTTTTCAATTACCTCAGCCGGATAGAGCTATATTTATAGCCCTCGCCGCTGGCTCGCCGGAGCTGAGCTACCGAGGCATAGTTTTAATTATTATTCTTTTTTCAATTACCTCAGCCGGATAGAGCTATATTTATAGCCCTCGCCGCTGGCTCGCCGGAGCTGAGCTACCGAGGCTTAAAGAAATTGTAGCATAAAAAAAGAAAATGCAACAAGGTTTTCAATCAGTCACACAAACACCTTTGAGGCTTTCACGTTTTAAAGTCCTAAAGATAATATTAGGTTCTAAATCTAACAAGCATAGGATTTTAAAGACATTTCTAACAGATATATTGTCCTCGTCAAGCTTAATTACTAGTTACTTACTGGTCATGTATCGAGTTTTGATTTATACTGGTTTATATAAATTAAAGTCTAAAATTAAATTGAACTGTTTATGAAAAAATTAAAAGTATCAACAATCCCCCAACTCCATAAGGCCTTCACATTAGCGGAAGTTCTTATAACCCTTATGGTTATAGGTGTTATTGCCGTAGTAACCATACCAAGCCTTCTGCAATCTTGGCAAGAAAGAGAAACTGTCACTAAGTTAAAAAAGACATATTCTATACTTCAGCAAGCTTATAAGCTAGCCGAAATAGAAAATGGTGATCCAACCAATTGGAATGGTGATTGGAAACACTTGTTTAAAAACATTAATATTATTGAAGAATGTGGTACGACAAAACAGGGCTGTTTTGGTAGTTCCACGTACAAATCCCTTTCAGGTAATGTTTATGCCACTGCTGTCGAACCTTCAGGAGCTACCAATTATAAATATTTGACCAATGATAACGTTGGAATTTCTTTTTCTACAAATTTTCGTGCAAATAATTGCCAAGGTAGCTACACTGTTAATGGTTTACCTTACTGCGTTTGGCTAAATGTGGATATTAACGGAAGTAAACCACCAAATCAATGGGGGGTTGATACTTTCGTTTTTTATCTCACAAAACAAGGTATTTTCCCCTTGGGAGGAGCAAATTCCAGCGGCACGACATATCCTCATTCTTTTTGCCAAAAAACAGATGACTACCATAGCACCTACGGTTGTGCGCGGTGGGTAATTGAACGTGGAAATATGGATTATTCAACAACTTGGTAGTGTCACTGAGTACAGAGCCTAAGCTTTTTACCCGCTCAAGGCTACACAGAAGCTTGAGCCTTCGCTTTTTTGGGTATTAAAGTAAATTTTTCCGTGGTGGGCGCTAATAATCAACTTCGCTAAATACAAATTCATGCCCGCACCAATTTTTCTTTCAAGAAAATTAGACATTGCATTTCGCTGAAAGATTATCTTTTTAATATCTTCAGAAATCCCCTCGCCCTGGTCGGTAATACAGGTAATCAGAACATTATCTTTACGTTCAAATGATATTACAATATCGCTGGCATATCGTGTATGGTCAATAGCATTCATAAATATAATTTCAAAAACCTTTTGAATCTCCGCCATATCCCCATGGACTATAAGTTCATCCGTGCGCATCTCTTTTTTTATGTTCAAATGTTTTTCCTTTATAAGTGGCGCATATTTTGCCTCTATTTCATTAATAACGTCAAGCAGGTTAAAATGGCGCTTATAAAGTTTATATTTGCCTGCCTCAAAGTTATAAATACTAAGCAAATTTTTCAGCATATTAGTAAGGTTTTGGTTTGTCTCAAGCAATTCTTCAACAATTCTGTATTCACCGTTATGTTGTTTTTCTTTCTTGAGAAGATATTCGATAGCATTTCTTTGAGCAATCAAAGGGATTTGTAAATCATGCGCCAAAGTAGACAGGAACGCCTCTCTAAGTTCGATAATTTCAGAGTTTCTGGTTAATTCTTTAACAATATGAGAGGTACTGTCTATAATATTTGAGAGCAAATCTTTTTGATAAGCGGAAAGCACAACATCCCGCTGATAAATAAGCCCCAACGCACTGTAATGTTTGGGATTGCGTGTTATAAAAGGAAATATTGCAGCAAGTTTTATATTATTTTCTTCAAAAACAGCCTCTAAATTATTCGCCTTTAAATATTCTCTGATTTCTTTTATAAAACAGGGGCGCTGATTAACACTTACATCATAAAAAAGCTTAAATAAACGGTCAGGAAATGTATCTTCTTTAATGTTTACTGTATTAGGTTTGTAATAATTGTATATTTTATAATCCAATGAAGGGCTTTCAGGGTGAAATTCTACTATAATAGTACCTGTTGCCTTAAACAAATCGGTAATTTTTTCAAGCAGGTATTTATAAATCTGTGTAGTGTTGGGTAAAATTTTAGTTTCAGAAATTATGCCTCTAAGCGTCTTTTCTTTTTCCATAAGCATTTTCATCCTGGAATATAATTCAGCCTGCTCTAGAGCTATATTTATTTGTTTAGCAAGCAGTTCAAGTATTTTTAAATCGTGCTCATCCATTATATTTATTTCACTTATATATTGAAGAAAAAGATACAAGACTTTATCGTCATTTTCACGAATTCTAAACGGATAACTGGACTTGACCTGTGTTTTTATAAAAAATTCTTCAAGTTCACTGCCTTCAAGCTTATTATCCTTAAGAAACTTTTCTGCGGATTCAACGACAAATATAGGAGGTCTTTGAGGTATTGCTTTTAATAAGACTTCCCAAATTTTTTTAATATCATATCCGGATTCCTTGATAGGTCTTAGATAAGGATTTCCTATATATTCCTTGATAAAAGAGGGGATATTTTCGGTATTTTTTTTATCATATTCTATCAGGACAACTCTGTCTGCTTTAAACGCTCTGCCTATTTCTTCCAATATTTGACGTTTGATTTCTTTTTCATCCAAAGTGTTGCGGATTTTATCGAGGACTTTGATAACAAGCTCATCACGTCTTATACGGGCATTTGATTTAGAAATATAGTTCAAGCTGCGGTAAGCTTTTTCGAAAAGATATATAATATGCCTTAACAGTTTTTTATCAAACTTGCCGGGTTTGTTGTCATAATAAAGCTCCATTACCATTATATGATAGTCATCAATAAACACAGGCACTACATAAAAATTTTCGTAGTTTAAAAAATTCAAGTATTTTCTGACTGTTTCATTTTTGAAAGCATTGTGGTCAAGAATATGTGTAACCGATTTTAACAAATTCTTTAAAATCATATAGCTTTCTTTATGAAACTGATTTTTTGTATAGCTGTCTATCGTTCTTGTAGAAGCAATAACCTTGGTACCGGTATAAGAATATTCAACTAAAACACAATCTGACGGATTAAACATTTCTTCTGTTTCTTTCATAAGAATAAAAGATAATTTTTCTTTATCAAATATATTCTCAAATTTTGATTGAATATTCCGCAATAACGAGTTAAAGCTGTTTTGCCTGTAAAGCACGGCAAGATAACCAAGCAATAACGAGCTCAGAGATAATAAAAAAATCAGTAAAATATAAAGATATGCACTCTTCATACCACAACTTTAACCGATTATTGATATTTGTAATCGGATAAACGGGCAAATCTGCAAGTTAATTCATATAAAAAAGACCCTCGAATGAGAGTCTTTTTTTGTATAGAATCTGAATTTTTACTAAAATGGAAGAAATGCATCAACTAAACCAAATGCTTTGTCTTTGAAGAAATTCCCCCATCCGGTATTTCCGGCAATTTCGCTCGATCCGTACCTATCCGCAGAATTAGCTGAACGAGGACCAAAACCTGACAGAAATGCAACTTGATTCATTTCTCTATTTATGCCATAACCGCCGCCGTATCCATAACCGCCGCCGCCAAAAATAGGGAAGCAACCGCCGCCACCTCCGGCAAAACCGCCGCAATAGTTTGGGATACCGCCACCTATTCCCCATAGGCTTGAAGCCCCGCTAAACTGAGGATTATGGCTAAATCTCATCATATCATTAGCCATAATATTATCTAACTTCATAGAATAAAAATTAGTACCGGGAAATCCTGAATAACGATTACATGAAGGCACTGCCATGACATTTCTCCTTTGTTCTTAATTATCTTATCTTAATAAAAACAATTTGATATAAAAAATTGCGGGCATGGATTTAATAAGAAGCTGGGAAGCTAGGCGGCTGGGATTAAGTTGGAGAGGTGAAGAACTTAAGGGTTGATAGCCCAGTCCTACGGTTTTCCTCTGCTTAAAACTCCAAGCTTATTTGTGATGAGAACTGTTTGAAGCCCAGCATTCTGTAACCTTCGGGTGAAACTCTGCGTCCTCTTGCTGTTCTTAAAATCAAACCCGACTGAAGCAAGTACGGCTCATAAACATCTTCTATGGTTTTAGCATCTTCGCCGAGTGCAGTTGCCAATGTTTCGATACCTACAGGTCCACCGTCGTATTTTTCTATGATAAGTTTCATCAAATCTCTATCGGTCGTATCAAGCCCGAATTTATCTATCCTGAGCATATCGAGTGCTTCATTTGCAATTTTGCCGTCAATTTTGCCGTCATAGCGCACAATCGCATAATCACGAACCCTTTTTATTAATCTGTTTGCTATACGAGGGGTACCTCTCGAACGTATTGCAATTGATTCCAGACCTTTATCATCAATCCCAATCGTCAGAATATCGGCAGTTCTTTTAATAACCCGCATAAGTTCTTGTACGGTATAAAACTCCATTCTGTGGATGATACCAAATCTGTCACGTAAAGGACCTGACAAACTTCCCGCTTTTGTAGTTGCGCCTATAAGAGTGAATTTTGGAACAGGCACCCTCAAGTTTTTAACTGTTTGTGCTTTGCCGGTTGTCATATCAATAAAAAAATCTTCCATAGCGGGATAAAGGATTTCTTCCGCTATCTTGCTAAGCCTGTGAATTTCGTCTATAAATAATATCTCACCTGATTTTAACCCCATCAAAATCCCTATAATATCACGAGGACGCTCAAGCGCCGGAGCTGATGTAATTTTTATATTAACGTCCATTTCATTAGCAACAACGGAAGCAAGGGTTGTTTTGCCAAGTCCCGGGGGACCGTAAAATAACATATGGTCTATTGACTGCATACGTTTTTGAGCTGATGTAATGGTGATTTGCAGAGTTTCTTTTAAATGAGCCTGACCTATATAATCACAGAACTTCTGCGGTCTTATAGACTGTTCAAAACTTTTATCACTGACAGCTTCTTGAGCGTCAACAGCCAATCTTGACGCAGGCTGTTTGTATTTAGAATTCCCCTCTACTATAGCCAATTTTTATCCCCATAAATTCATTATATTTAATTATAACAAGTATAATTTGATAATGAAAATTTATTAAGCTAAATCTTCGGGAAAATATTTATCCACTTCAATAATTATGCCTTCTTTTTTCTTTTTGATGAATTTATGGATAAAAGAAATGAGTTTTTTGCCTGTGATTTTATAATTCTTGATATATGGATGAGGCTGCGCATCAACCAAAACTTTTACAATATATTCACAATCATTGGCATTTTTTATAATCTCATCCTTGTCAAAGGTTTTGCCGTATTTATCAAGTTTGATGGTGATACATTGTACCCCGTCGCCGCAATCAACAACTTGGCTCTCATCTTCAAGCGGCTTTTGCGCTTTATGTTTTGAAAAAATATTTATAACTTTTTGATTTATATCTTCTGTCATTTTTATTTTCCTTGGTTAATTAAGGGCAAGCGATTGTGGCAATTTCACCTTGCTTAGTGATACTAATGCACTTAATATCATTGATGGTATCTGCATTTCTATCTAAATCCATTTTTATTATTGCTTGGTCTGCGACATAGCCTTGTACAGTAAGCATGACACCATTAGTCAATCTTAGTTTACCCTGGGCTCTGCAAACCTGACATCGCCACTTTTCTTCAGCAGTAGCAATCGAATTACAGTCTGCGATTACTTCCGGATTATCAGGCGTTACATGGTTTAAATTTTTAAATATACCTACACAAAGTTCTGACTCTGCGTTTATCCTTTCCTTATAAGACAAATCAATATTTCCGTCAGGACAAGCTTCGCCCTGTAAAGACTCTTTTAACACCGGCATAGGAATATCGCATGTATAAATATCCTCTCCTGCGCCTGTTTTTCTTGCTGCGTAAGTTTCATCCGTATTACAAGGAGTACCTTGTGCAACTTTCCTGCCGCAAACAACTTCAGAGCCTGTAATATACCAACCATATTCCGCAGGGGTTGTAGGGCAATTACATAACATCGGAGTTTCACAAAAACCTGCGGAATTAATAACCCCCAGCGTACACTCAGCTTGGGTTGTCGTAACATTAGATACACAAGTATCTGCAGTTGTATTGTGTGTATATCCGTCGGGGCAAACAGGCGCTGCATAAGCTTCACATATAGGTACTGTAGAATTACATACATCTTTAATTGTCTGGTCTACCGCTTTTTGAATTGCATCTCTGGTAGGGGCTTCCAGCTTAGAATCAGTATCCAGCCGTCTGAAAAATGAAATAGACAACCCTGCTATAATCCCAAGCAGAATAACCGTCTGCATAATTTCAATCAGAGAAAAAGCTTTTTTGTTGTATTTTTTCATAATCCAATCACCTTAAGTACAGTTTGACTTGCAAAAAGCAACTTCCAAATCGGGCAAAATGCTTGTATAAGTCATCTCAAATGTTACAGGAGTAATTGATATTTTGTTATCTCTTACGGCATAAATATCAGTACCCTTTTCCTGGCTGTCGTGCTTAACTTCGCCTGCAAGCCAGTAATATACTTTACCTCTCGGGTCAAGTCGTTTTTCATATTCATCGGTATAAACTTTTGTACCCAGTCTGGTAACTTCTATCCCGTTCATATCTTCAAGCTCTGCAGCAGGAATGTTAATATTGAGAATGGTTTTTTTAGGGAAGTTAATGTTGTCTATTTTGTTAATAAACTTTGCCATAAATTCAGCTGCAGGGTTAAAGTTATAAGAATTGCCGTACAAATCCGCCAAAGAAACCGCAATACTGGGGAAGCCCAACACAGCGCCTTCCATAGCAGCGCTTACCGTGCCTGAATATAAAACATCCGAACCCAGGTTGGGACCATGGTTGATACCTGAAATAATCAAATCCGGCTTCTCATCCAAAATGGCTGTAACTCCTATTTTTACGCAATCGCCGGGGGTTCCTGATATTGCCCAGGCTTTTTTTACATCTATACCAATATTGACATCGACTACCCTCAAAGGCATATTAAGCGTCAATGCATGCCCTGCCGCACTGCGTTCCTGGTCCGGTGCTATTATATAAACTTCATGTTCTTTACATAACGCTTTTGCAAGGGTCGCAATCCCTAATGCCTGTATTCCGTCATCGTTTGCTATTAATATTTTCATACTTATCCTTTCAATAATAATTCCCGGGCTTTGTCAAAATCAGCCTGTGTATCTATATCAACGGTTTTAGGGATTTCTAATATAAATGGTTTTTCTCCTATAAAATCACTATACTTTCTGAATGAATCATATCTTATTGCATAAAATGCCCCGTCTTCCGCCATTATTTTTTCGTTGGTTTCAACATCCTGCCATCTCGGGCGCAAATGATAATCATACAAATTCAAAGCTTCATTTGAATGTGTGAGTTTCCATAATGCCATAGTATAGCATTTTTGAAACCCTGTGAAAATACTGTCATATTGTTTATTTTCAAGTAAAATCCTTAACGCTTCATCAACAAGCCCGCCTTCTCTGACAGGACAAGTAGGCTGCAAAAGAATAATAATATCAGGCTTGTAAGAATTTATCTCCAGCATATTAACAACATCAACCAAGACAGGGGCTGTTTTAGTAGTATCCTGCGCAAGTTCCCCGGGTCTTATATGAACCTGTGCTCCGTACTGTTTAGCTGTATCGGCAATTTCAGGGCTATCTGTCGAAACCACTACTTTATTGATAAGTTTTGATTTTAGGGCAGATTCAATAGACCAGGCAATTAAGGGCTTGCCCAGCAACAACTTGATATTCTTATGCGGAAGTCTTTTAGACCCACCTCTTGCAGGAATTATTGCTACTATGTTCATACCTTTATTTTAATCTATTTTTCAGGTTGATACAAGAGGATTAAATTAAGAAGCCGGGATTAAGTTGAAGAGGTGAATGGGTGAAGAACTTAAGGAAGCTTGGCAGCCGGGAGGCTGGGAAGCTGAGAGGGCTAGGATTAAGTTGAAGAGGTGAAGGGGTGAAGAGCTTAGGGAAGCTTGGAAGATTTTACTCAATAAAAAGCGGGGCAAATGCCCCGCTTTTGAAGTTATGTTGTTTTTAACTGTTTTCCTACGTTCATATAAGATGTTTCTTTACGGTTTAGATAATGTGTATGCAAATTGTGGTGGGCTTCTTCGCTGTTTGGAGCGCCAAGCCATTTTTCATAAACAGTTTGAACATCCTGATTTTCATGGGAGCGGCGTATAGCTAACTTTTGGTCGCAGCAATATAAGCCTTCGGAGCGTTGTTTCTTGATGTTTGGATTTTTGCAGCTTACGGGTTGTCCGCCGCCTGCTATACATCCGCCCGGACAAGCCATTACTTCTACCATCGCATAATCCGCTTTGCCTGCAAGGATATCTTTAATTACCTTATCTGCCGCACTTAATGTGTTTGCTACAGTAAATTTCAAATTATTGCCCGCTATATCAACAGAAAATTCTTTAACAAAATCAAGTCCTCTTGCGGGTGTGATATCAATACTTTCAAGCTCTGTTCCCGTGATAATTTTGTATGCTGTTCTGAGTGCGGCTTCCAAAACACCGCCTGATGTTCCAAAAATCACACCTGCACCTGAATACAAGCCTAAAGGATTATCCGGAAGTTCACACATAACGTGCTGGAAGTCAATCCCTGCTTCTTTAATCATCCTGACTGCTTCTTGTGTAGTTAAAACATAATTTATATCAGGGTCATCATCAACCGCAAATTCAGGACGTTTTGCCTCAGCTTTTTTAGCGGTACAAGGCATGATGGACACAACCGTAAGGTCTTTTCTGTCTATGCCGAATTCTTCCGAAATAAGCTTTTTAGTTACGGAGCCGAACATTTGTTGGGGTGATTTACAGGTTGAAAGATATGGTAAAAGTTCAGGATATTTTGTTTCTGCAAATTTTATCCATGCAGGACAGCAGCTCGTGAACAGAGGAAGTTTCCCCCCATTTTTGAAACGGTTTACGAACTCTGTGCCTTCTTCCATAATCGTTAAATCCGCGGCAAAGTTTGTATCATATACTCTGTCAAACCCTATTTTTCTCAGTGCGGCAACAATTTTACCGGTTGTATCTTCACCGGGGTTAAATCCGAAAGCTTCACCTATTGCAACCCTTACGGCAGGCGCTATTTGGGCAACTACTTTTTTCTTAGGGTTGGTAATTTCATTCCAAACCTGCTCTACATCATTTTTAATTGTTAATGCGCCTACAGGACATACTGCTACACATTGTCCGCAGTAAACGCAGTCGACTTCGGGCATTGTTTTATTAAAGGCGGGTGTTACAACAGAGTTTGAACCTCTTTTTGCAATACCCAAAATTCCTAAACCCTGAATTTCTTCACAAGCTCTTACACAAGCGCCGCAAAGAATACATTTATTTACATCTCTTACTATAGAAGGGCTGCTTGCATCGATAGGCACAAGTTCTTTTTGTTTTTCAAACCTGATATCTCTTATACCGTATTTTTTTGCAAGACTTTGCAGCTCGCAGTCTTCCGATTTTTCGCACATTGTACATTCTCTGTTATGGTTTGCAAGCAAAAGTTCTAAAGAGATTTTTCTTACACGTCTTGTTCTTTCTGTGTTAATGTGGACTTTTAAACCGGCTTCGGGAGGCATTGTACAGCTCGATTGAATTCCTCTGCCTTCGATTTCTACAACACACATACGGCAAGAACCATATAGTGTAAGGTCGGGGCGGTAACACAATGTTGGAACTTCAATACCTGCCTTCCTTATTACTTCAAGCAAGTTTTTTTCATTAGTGAATTCAACAGGGTTGCCGTCTATGTATAAAATTTTCTTATCTTCTGACATTTTAATTAAACCTCCTTGATGGCCTTGAACGGACAAGCCGCCAGACAAGAGCCGCACTTGATACAAGCTTCTTGTTTGATTTTGTGAACTTCTTTAACTTTACCTTCGATTGCATTTACAGGGCATACACGAGCGCACTTTGTACAGCCTTTGCAAAGGTCTTCTTCTATTATTATAGTTTTGAAGGCTTTGCAAACCCCTGCAGGGCAGCGTTTTTCCAAAATATGCGCTTCATATTCATGTCTGAAATATTTTAGCGTTGATAAAACGGGGTTTGGAGCAGTTTTGCCCAAACCGCATAAAGAACCGTCTTTTACCGCAAGAGCAAGCTCTTCAAGCAGCGCCAAATCTTCCATTACAGCCTGACCGCCAACGATTTTCTCAAGAAGTCTTAACATGTTTTTTGTACCTTCACGACAAGGAACACATTTGCCGCAAGATTCGTTTTGGGTGAAATTCATGAAAAATCTTGCGACTTCTACGATACAAGTATCTTCATTCATTACAACCAATCCGCCGGAACCTACCATAGCGCCTGCTCTGATAAGTGAATCGTAATCAAGGGGCAAATCCAGATGCTCTTCTGTCAAGCACCCGCCCGAAGGTCCTCCGATTTGTACGGCTTTGAATTTTTTGTTGTTTCTGATTCCGCCGCCGATATCGAATATGATTTCCCTTAAAGTTGTACCCATAGGTACTTCAATAAGGCCTGTATTGTTAACTTCGCCTGTAAGCGCAAACGTTTTCGTTCCTGCGCTTGTTGATGTTCCGAAACTCTTAAACCAACCTGCGCCCTTTTTTATAATCAAAGGTACGTTTGCTAAAGTTTCTACGTTGTTAATAATAGTCGGTTTTCCAAATAACCCTTTTACCGCAGGGAACGGGGGTTTGGGTCTTGGCATACCTCTTTCGCCTTCTATTGAAGCGATAAGAGCTGTTTCTTCTCCGCAAACAAATGCTCCTGCACCTTCTTTAATGTGAAGGTCGAATGAAAACCCTGTACCCATTATATTTTTACCGAGCAGGTTTCTTTCCTCGGCTTCTTGTATAGCGGTTCTTAACCTTGCGATAGCAAGAGGATACTCCGCTCTGACATAGATATAACCTTCGTCCGCTCCTGTTGCAAAAGCGGCAATAGCCATACCCTCCACTAATTTATGAGGGTCGCCTTCCATAATACTTCTGTCCATAAAAGCGCCCGGGTCGCCTTCATCACCGTTACAGATTACGTATTTTTTATCGCCTGCTGCCATTAATCCCCATTTTCGTCCGGTAGAAAATCCGCCGCCGCCGCGACCTCTTAATCCGCTATCCGCTACGGTTTTGATAACATTTTGAGGATTGTTTTCTTCAAGAACTTTCGCTAACGCTTCGTATCCGCCTACCGCCAGATATTCATCAACCGATTCGGGGTTGATTTCACCGCAGTTTGCCAATGATGTTCTTGTTTGTTTTGCGTAAAAATTAATATTTTCATTTTTAAACACGTGTTCGTTTGTTTTTGGGTCTGTATAAAGAAGCCTTTCAACAGGTTTTCCGCCTTTTATGTGGCTTTCTACAATTTCTTCAACATCTTCAACTTTGACCTTAACATAAGTAACATCAAGGCTTGGGATTACAACCAGTACGCCCTGTTCACAAAAACCGTGGCATCCTGTTATAACCGTTGAGAAAGTATTGCTGCTGCAATTGCACTCTCTGTCTGCACATTCGCATCCTAATTCCTGAAACTTTTTAATAACATTTTTTGAACCGTTAGCTACACAGCCCGTACCTGCACAAATCAATACCCTTGTAGGCATTGCATTGATTTTTTCTTTTGCCTTTTGTGCTTCTTTTTTTATATCCGTCATAACTGCCATTTTAACCCTCACTGTCTTCTTTAATAAGAGTATCTATAACTATTTTTATTGCTTCGGCTGTCATTTGAGGGTAAACTTTTTCATTGATTACTACTACAGGCGCCAGACCGCAAGCCCCAAGACAACTCACTGTTTCTACCGTGAATTTGCCGTCGTCCGTGGTGATTTTTTTATCCGTTAAATTTAATTTGCCTCTTACTGCATCTAAAACAGGAAGACTTCCCCTAACGTGGCATGCTGTTCCGTCACAGATTTTTACTTCGTATTTTCCTTTAGGGTCAAGACTGAACAAGCTGTAAAATGTTGCGACACCATAGACGCTTGCAGGCGAAAGTCCTATCTTTCCCGCTACATAAGTCATGGCATCTTCAGGAAGGTACTTATAAGCTTCTTGAATTTTTTGCAGTACTGCAATAAGATTGGATTTTTTTGTCCCGCATTCCGATAAAATTTTATCTATCAGGTCGAAATCAACTGTTGCAGCAGACTTCAATTGTGTCATTATTTCTCCTTTTCATATACTTCGTGATATTTTTATTTTATATGTGATTTTTTTCACGATTAACCTTTGATAATAAGTTAACAAAAACATGGTTTAAATTCAAGGGATGTTTTGGTGTATTTTTTCAAAGAGGATTAATTAAACTTTTGAAAATTATTACTTTCCTTGTATAATTAAATTAACTATATATTTCAATGGAGATTATCATGTTTGAAAGATTTACCGAAAAGGCAATAAGAGTGATAATGTTAGCGCAGGAAGAAGCGAGGCATTTAGGTCATAATTTCGTTGGTACAGAACAAATTTTACTCGGTTTAATAGGCGAAGGCACGGGTGTTGCCGCTAAAACACTTAAAGCAATGGGAGTTACCCTTAAAGATGCCAGAGCCGAAGTTGAAAAAATTATCGGCAGAGGGTCAGGCTTTGTTGCCGTTGAAATTCCGTTTACCCCTCGTGCTAAACGGGTTTTGGAATTGTCCTGGGATGAAGCAAGACAGCTTGGGCATAGCTATATAGGAACGGAACACTTGCTTTTAGGATTAATAAGGGAAGGCGAAGGGGTTGCTGCAAAAGTTATAGAAAATCTCGGGCTTGACCTGAATAAAGTCAGAAGTAATGTTGTTAAAATGCTTGGTGAAACAAAATCAACTTCAGCAGGAGGCGGTTCTCAGGGTTCAGGTCCTGCAACGGCTGCCACCGTATCCGGAGGCAAGGCAAAGACACCTTCTTTGGACGAGTTTGGAACTAATCTTACATTAGCTGCACAGGAATTGCGTTTAGATCCTGTTGTCGGCAGAGAAAAAGAGATAGAAAGAGTTATTCAAATTCTGGGCAGAAGGACAAAAAATAATCCCGTTCTTATCGGTGAGCCCGGCGTAGGTAAAACTGCCATCGCAGAAGGGCTTGCACTTAGAATTGTAAACCATGAAGTACCGGATATTTTGGAAGATAAGAAGCTTATCCAGCTTGATATGGGGCTTTTGGTTGCAGGTACAAAATACCGCGGCGAATTTGAAGAACGTTTAAAGAAAATAATGGATGAAATCAGAGCTAACGGCAACGTTATTTTGATTATAGATGAAATGCATACTTTAATAGGCGCAGGCGCTGCAGAAGGCGCCATTGATGCCGCTAATATTTTGAAACCCGTGTTATCAAGGGGCGAACTGCAGGTTATCGGGGCAACTACTCTTGATGAATACAGAAAGTACGTTGAAAAAGATGCTGCTTTGGAAAGAAGATTCCAACCTGTTTACGTAGAGCAGCCTTCTGTCGATGATACTATCGAGATTGTAAGAGGATTAAAATCCAAATACGAAGAACACCACAAATTATATATTTCCGACGAAGCCATTATTGCGGCAGCTGTTCTGTCCGATAAATATATTACTGACAGATTTTTGCCCGATAAGGCAGTAGATTTGATTGACGAAGCAAGCTCAAGAGTAAGATTGAGAGCTTCGGGGCTTCCCCCTGAAGGCAGGGAACTTGAGAAAAAATTAAAAGATATTTCAAGACAAAAAGAACTTGCAATCAGAAATCAGGAATTTGACAGGGCAAGCCAGCTGCGTGATGAAGAAGCTGATTTAAAAGAACAGATAAGAGATTTGCAGGCAAAATGGAAACTGGAGCAGGAACAAAATAAAGCTACGGTTACGGCAGAAGAGGTTGCCAATATTGTAAGCACCTGGACAGGTATTCCCGTCCAAAAAATTACCGAGGGCGAAGGCGAAAGATTGCTTAAACTTGAAGATACCCTCCACCAAAGAGTTATCGGACAAGACCAGGCTGTTATTTCTATTGCCAAAGCCATAAGAAGAGCCAGAGTCGGTTTAAAAAGTCCTAACAGACCAATCGGAAGCTTTATTTTCTCCGGTCCTACGGGGGTTGGTAAAACAGAACTTGCAAAAGCTTTGGCAGAAGCAATGTTTGGCTCTGAAGATAATATGGTGCGGGTTGATATGTCAGAATTTATGGAAAAACACTCTACCAGCAAACTTATCGGTTCTCCTCCGGGTTATGTCGGCTACAACGAAGGCGGACAGCTAACAGAAACCATCAGGAAAAAACCTTACAGCGTTATTTTATTTGACGAAATTGAAAAGGCACACCCCGATGTGTTTAACTTAATGCTGCAAATTCTTGATGACGGCAGATTGACCGATTCAAGAGGAAGACACGTTAACTTTAAAAATACTATTATTATTATGACTTCAAACGTTGGTGCAACAATGATAGAAAATAATTCACAGCTTGGTTTTGCCGTTGCAAACGATGAGGCTAAGAGCCGCTATGAAAGACTTAAAGATACGGTAAGCGAAGAAATGAAGAAGTTCTTTAAACCTGAATTTTTAAACAGGCTTGATGATACTATTGTATTTGCTCACTTAACAAAAGAAGAAATCAGGAAAATTGTTGAGATTATGCTTAAAGACCTTGTTAAACGCTTGGGCGAACAAGAGCTTTGCCTGCAGGTTCCTGATGAAGTAAAAGATTGGCTTGCAGAAAAGGGCTATAGTCCTACATACGGTGCAAGACCTTTAAGAAGGGTTATTCAAAAGAAAATTGAAGACCCCATTGCAGAGGAGATATTGACGGGGCATTACAGGCATGGGGACTGTATCGGTTTAAACATTGAGGACGATATGATTAAATTCGGACATATATATTCCGAATCAGAGTCGGAGCCTGTCACTGCAGAAAAGAAAAAGAAGGAAAAAGAGATAAAAGAAGCAGAAATGGCAGAAGAGAAGAATGATTAAAAAAGAAGAATTTATAAAGACAAAAATCGTGGCAACCATAGGTCCTGCCAGCGATAGCGAAGAGGTGATTAAAGAATTAATTTTGGCGGGAACTACGATGTTCCGCCTGAATTCATCGCATGAAACTCCTGAGGTACATTTACACAGATTACAAACCATAAGAAAAATATCAAAAGAACTCGGAAGGTTTATTCCGGTTGTATTGGATTTACAAGGACCTAAAATCAGAGTCGGAAATCTTGACAATCCTATCGAACTTAAGGTTAATCAGGAATTGATTATAAAACCCCAGATGGAACAAAAAGGTGAAAATATAATTCCGGTTGATTATGAAGGTATTGTAAAAGACGTAAAATCCGGTGATAGATTATTGCTTGATGACGGCAGGCTTGAATTCAGAGTTACCGGTACAGAGCCTGATTATGCAAAAGCCGTTGTCGTTAACGGCGGTATTTTAAAATCAAGGAAAGGGCTTAATATCCCGGGTTCTACTTTGAGTATTTCAGCTATTACAAAGCGTGATGTAGATTATATTAAATTCTCGGTTGATAATGAAGTCGATTATATTGCGCTTTCTTTTGTCCGCTCAAAAGACGATGTAATTAAGGCTAAAAATATACTGGAGGTTTTTGGTAAAAACATTCCCATCATATCAAAAATTGAAAAACCGCAGGCAATAGACAATCTTGACTCTATAATCACCGTATCTGAAGGTATTATGGTGGCAAGGGGTGACCTTGGCATAGAAATTTCACCCGAAAAGGTGCCTTTGGTACAAAAAAAGATTATCAAAGCAGCTAATGCGCAGAAAAAAGTAGTTATTGTAGCAACCCAAATGCTTGAATCAATGGTAGAGCAGCCTATGCCGACAAGGGCAGAAGCTTCTGACGTTGCAAATGCTATTATTGACGGTACTGATGCCGTGATGTTGAGTGAAGAAACAACCATCGGCAAATACCCTGTTAAAGCAGTGGAGATGATGGCACAGATTGCTAAAAACGTTGAAAACAGCGATGTTATCAGCAGAAACTATTACCCTGCCGAAATGCGGCAGATTAATAACCCTGATGCACAAGCAATTTGCTCTGCTATTATGAAGATGATTGAAAAAATTGACATAAAAGCAATCCTGGCGTTTACAGCTTCAGGGTACACTCCAAGTTTACTTTCAAAAGGGAAGCCGTCTGTACCGATATATGCGCTTTGTGAAAATGAAGCAGCTTGCCGGCAAATGAATTTATACAGAGATGTATTCCCTGTATTATTTGACTGTAAGATTGAAATGAACCGCGAAACTGTTAAACTTATTAATAATTTACTGGTTAAGACGCTGGGATACAAATCCAATGACAAAATTATTATCACGGGTTCTATCCCTGAACTTGCAAGAGGCAAAACAACAAACTTTATAAGGTTGCATGAAATCCCCGGAGTATAGCGGATGATAAAAGCCCAAAAAATATCCCTGATATTAAATAAAGATGTTATTGTATATGACACTTTGCGAGACGGCACTGAAAATGTCATTAAAACTCTTTTTGTTGATGCGGAATATGACAGGCTTTTTTTGAAATTCCCTGTAGATAAACGCGGGTATTCCCAATACTTTTATGAAGGTAAAGAAATAAAAGTTCGTTTAGAAACTATTAACGGAACTTTGGTTCTTAACTCTATAATTATTTCTGCTCCCGATGAAGACGGGGTGATAATCGTAGAGTATTATGAGGATGAAGATTCTGTTGTTCAACAAAGGCAGTTTTTAAGGGTTAATGCCCGTCTTAACATGCAGATTGAAACGGGTAAATTTTCTATAAAGGCGAAAACAATTAACCTAAGCGGTAACGGTATTAAATTCATTACATCGGAAAAATTCAATATTGCCGATGAACTTAAAATCAAGCTTACCCTGACAGACAATACCTGGCCTATTCAGGCGGTTGTTAAAGTTCTTAATACCGCTTTAAACGATGATAATGAGTTCGAAATTATAACGCAATTCACTACAATTTCGGAAAATGACAGAAAAAGAATAATGCGCTACTGCTTTGAGGTGCAACAAAACTCAATAATGTAGCAAATTCCTCTTTTATAGGGTTTAATATAAATACTAAAAAGTACAGGAGCTTATTATGCAAATAAATTCAGTTTCATCACATTGCTCTGCCAAGTCTGCCCAATCATTCGGGATGAAGTTCAAGCAATCGCCCGAGATGGAGTATTTTTTGAAAGAATCAATTCACGGGCATGGTAAAGAAGACTCAAGGGCATATATTGAAACGCTGCGTAATTTTCTGCCTGACATATATATGCTGGCAATTCAAAAAGCACGGCTTAACCAATACGATGTTTTTATTTTGAGAAAAAACAAGAAATGTCTTTGGTCTGTAGAAACAGTTGACAGAAAAGATAATTCTACAAGCGAAGATGTATTCCAAATGCTGGCAGGTCAGACCGATGATATTTCGAGAAAAACTATTATTGAAGAGTTAAGTCATAAACGACCTGAAACTATTATAGATGCGGAAATTATTTCAGAAAGCAACACCCCTTTAAAAAGACCTGCAATTTCCAAAGATGCAATAATTCCTGAGATATTGCCTTATGATGAAGCCCTCAGACCTCCCGTTGAAGAACAGGAAGATGTTATTGTTGATGCGGAAATTGTTGATTAATTATTGTACAAAAAACAGGCTGCACAGTGATTAGGTTCAATTTCCGTTAAAACGGGGATGTGATGTTCGCACATCTGCATTGCGTGTTTACAGCGGGGATGGAATTTGCAGCCCGTGATTAATTCTTTAATTGATGGCGGCTGCCCTGAAATAGCTTTAATTTGAGTGTTTTTATCGGTAGGCAGAGAATTTAAAAGAGCTTGCGTATAAGGGTGAAGAGGATTGGCAAAAAGTTCTCTCGTTGATGTTTGTTCAACAATACTGCCTGAATACATTACACAAATATTTTCACAAACGTTATACACGACGCCCAAATCATGCGTAATTAAGATAAGGGCGGTTTTTCTCTCCTGTTGAATAAGGTTAATTAAATTCAAAATCTGCGCCTGAACAGTTACATCAAGGGCGGTTGTCGGCTCATCCGCTATTAATAAATCAGGTTCACAGCTCAATGCCATTGCGATGATTACTCTTTGCCTCATTCCGCCCGAAAGCTGGTGCGGGTAAGAATAATATTTTTCGTACGCATCGGGGATTTTTACGCTTTTCAATGCGCTTATGACGGTTTCTTGCGCTTCTTTACCTTTTAACCCCTGATGAAGCTCTACCACTTCTTTTATTTGCTCGCCTATTGTGTATAGAGGATTGAGCGCTGTCATAGGGTCTTGAGGGATAAAGGCTATTTTCTTTCCTCTTATTTGGCGGAGCAGGAAGTCCGACATTTTCAGTATGTTTTGACCTTCAAACATTATATCGCCTTGAGTTACTATTGCATTCGGCGGAAGCAGGTTAAGAATTGACATTGCCGTTATTGATTTGCCGCAGCCTGACTCACCCACTAAAGCTAACGACTCGCCTTTTTTTAGGGAAAAACTCACATTAAATATCGCAGGCAGAATATATTCATCCACCCTGAAGGAAATATTCAGGTTTTTTATTTCTAAAAGCTCCATAAGTTTATTATATGTGCATAAATGCTTTTTTGCCATAGTCTGATGATTAAGCAGTCGACACTTTACAAAATTAATCTATTTGTATATTTAAAATATATGGTATAAGCTGTTATTAGTTCAGCGGGGATTGAGTTTTGGATAGAGAAAAGAGCAAAGTCTTGATATTAGATGATGATAAGCTTGTAACAACAACGCTTTCATTTCTGCTCCAATCCCAGACTGATTATGAAATTTTCGTTTTTAATTCACCTTTTGAAGCCTTGAGTTACGTTCAGGAAAATGATGTAGACTTAATTATTTCCGATTTTTTAATGCCCGAGCTTAACGGCATAGAATTTTTAAGCGAAGTTAAAAAAATCAGACCTTCTGTTACTATGATACTCCTGACCGGATATGCCGACAAAGAAAATGCCATTAAAGCAATTAACGAGGTCGGGCTTTACAAATACATAGAAAAACCATGGGATAATGACGAGCTTTTAATTAATATTAAAAACGGACTGGAGCGCAGTGAGCTTGTTGCAACGATTAAAATGCAGAAAGAAATAGAAAGACTGCGCAACGATTTTATTGCTACGCTTACCCATGATTTAAGAACCCCGCTTTTGGCGGCAATTCAAACTTTGGAGTATTTTTTAGACGGGTCGATTGATACTGTTACGGAAAAACAAACCAAATTCTTAAGTACAATGCTTCATTCCAATCAGGATATGTTGGGGCTGGTTAACGCCCTTTTAGAGGTTTACAGGTATGAATCGGGGAATTTTAAATTATACAAGGATAAATTCAACTTGTCAGAGCTTACGCTGCATTGCTGCGAAGAAGTTAAATCACTTTTAGAAAAGAAAAATCTTAAACTTATTAAGGATTTTCCCGATAATATTACCGTAAATGCGGATAAACAGGAAATAAGAAGAGTTATAGCGAATTTTTTAGGCAACTCTATCGTTCATTCCCCGGAAGACGGTGTTGTGACGGCTAAAATTCAGGAGGAATCCAAATATTTAACTTTTAGTATTCAAGATACCGGCAGAGGTATCCCCAAAGAAGATATCCACAAAATTTTCAACAGATTTTCGCAGGGAACATCCGCAAAACGCTCCAGCGGTACAGGCTTGGGGCTATATTTAAGCAGACAAATCATAGATGCGCATAACGGCGAAATTTGGCTTGAAAGTGAAGTTGATAAAGGCAGTACTTTCTATTTCAAATTACGCAAATAAATAGTATAATAAGGTTATAAGAAGGAGTGAAAATGAGTAATATTAAAGTTCTTTTGGTAGAAGACCATGAAATGACCAGAATGGGATTATCGGTTGCCCTTGAAAAAGCTGAAGGTATTACTCTTATAGACGAAGCGATTAACGGCGTGCAGGGTGTTGAAAAAGCACGCAAGCTCATCCCTAATGTAATCCTTATGGATATAGGTCTGCCTGAAATTGACGGTATAGAAGCCACAAAACGTATTCGTGCGCTTAATATTGATACAAAAATTCTTATGTTTACATCAAGAGAGTCGGAAGAAGATGTTTTTGCGGCTTTAGGCGCGGGCGCGGACGGCTATATTATGAAAGGCGCTAATGCTGCTCAGCTTGCCAATGCAATCATTGCGGTTAATGACGGTACGGCATGGCTTGACCCTGCTATTGCAAAGCTTGTTTTGAATAAAGTTGTAAACGTAGACACAACCGCGGCGCAAGAAAAAAACCCTACCCAGTTTGTTAAGGCCTGCGGACTGACTGCAAGGGAGATAGAAGTTTTGGCTTTGATTGTCGAAGGGCTTAACAACCCTGAGATTGCAGAGCGTTTAATAATTTCAAGGGCAACGGCAAAAGCTCATGTCCATAGTATTTTGCAAAAACTATGCGTCAATGACCGAACGCAAGCTGCTGTTACCGCTATGAAAGAAGGTATTGTTTAATGAGATATTTATTGGCTTTTATAATGGTGATAATGCTTATATCGCCTTGTTTAGCCAAAGATAAGGCTTATGACAAAAATATAATTTATGACGAAATTCTTGATGCTTCCAACTATGAGGTTGTTAAGTATAATTTTCCGCCGGGTTCAAGGGAATTGAACCTTTTCGGACTTAGAAACGCAGGGCAGTATAATCTTAATGCTGTCGCTTCGCCTGATTTTCAGTACTTGGCTTACAGCGAAATTTACTACTACGGTCAGCCTGAAATCACCGCTTCAAGCCTTTATTTAATCGTACTTGATACCGCTCTGTCACAAAAGGATGCGATTTTAAGCGTATCTACGGCTGATAAAGAACTTGACCCTGTTATAAAAACGAATATGATTGCTGCGATACCGTATAAATTCAACACTTTTACGGTTGTTGATTGGAACGGCGCATCAGATAAAATTTTAATCAAGGAAAAAATGGGCAAAAACAGGGACCAAGTTTATGAAACAAGAATATACGTTTATGACCTCACTACAGCACAGTTATATGATTTAAATCCTTTGCGCGAAGCCGTAAAATATTTTTGGGAAAACAGAAAAATATTCCTTGACGATTACAAATGGGATATTAAACCTCTTGGTTTTGATTCTGTCAGCCAGGAGCAGATAGTTGCTCTTGCGTACGGATATCATGGCGATGAGCGCAAGTTTTTGGGAGCCTGGTCTATAGATTATCAAGGCACAAAAACAAAACTCATTTCTCTTACAAAAGAAGACCCTCCCGTTTCTTCAAACGGTTTTTGTTTGAAGTTCTTAAAAGATATGAGTGATTTAGAAAAACAGCAGAAAAAAGAAGATGAAAAAGAACCCTCAACACTTGTTCCGGCACAACCACAAAAAAATTAAAGAAATACTTCTGAGCGGAGGAGTAGTGGCATTTCCTACCGATACGGTATGGGGACTCGGCTGCTGCCCGTCCAGTAAAAAAGGTGTTATGCGTATCTATGAATTGAAAAAGCGCGACCCCCAAAAACCCTTAATTCTTATGAGCAGCCAATTGGATTATTTGCTGCCGTACGTTAAAGGATTGAATGAAGAAGAAAAAAGAATAATCGGGAAGCATTTCCCCGGGGCTTTGACCCTGATTACACAAAAGTCCGGTTTAACCATGGATTATATGACCTCTGATATGGATACCGTTGGTATTAGAATTCCAAACCATAGAGTTTTTGCGGAGCTTGCGGAATTTGCTTCGCCTTTGCACCTGCTTGCTACCACAAGCGCCAATATTTCCACCCAAAAATCACCGCTATGCAAAGAAGATGTGATAAATTATTTTGGAGATGAAATTGATTTTATAATTGATGATTACGGGTACTATGCAGAAGGCTTGGAATCTACTATAATAAAGTATACTGACGGATGGCATGTATTAAGACAAGGAGCAGTTAGTGTCTGAGAGTTTTGATTTTAAAAAGCAAAAAGTTGCAATTGGTACTGACCATGCGGGTTTTGAGCTAAAGCAAGAGTTAGTTGCCATGTTGGATAAACTGGGCATAGAGTATTATGACTTCGGTGTTTATGAAAAATCACCTTCCGATTATCCTTCTATAGCAAAAGAAGTTGCACTTGCGGTTGCTGATGGCGAATTTGACAAAGGAATAATTCTTTGCGGAAGCGGATTGGGTGTTTGTATTACCGCTAATAAAGTTGTAGGAATAAGAGCCGTAACTTGTCATGACACATATTCAGCAAGAGTCAGCCGAACTCACAATGATGCCAATATTTTGACTATGGGCGCTCGTGTAATCGGTGTTGATTTGGCAAAGGAAGTAGCCCTTACCTGGTTAAAAACGGGGTTTGAAGGCGGCAGGCATCAGGTCAGAGTGTCTATGATTGAACAATAGTGGTATAAATGGGTAAAGCAAAGCAAAGAAGTTTCGCAAGAGCCAGAAACAGTTATAAAAAATACGATATGACAAGAGAACAGGCGGTTGATTTTGTTGTTAGTGAGCTTATTATTAACAACAACTATGATAATGCCAAAGAATTTATTATGTTATTTGGACTGACAGCTGATGAACTGGGTGAAGCAGGGCTCTCGTATGAACACTTGCGCTCTTTGGGAAGGATAATTAAGTGATTGCTTTTAATACCCCTTCAAAAAGATGATTTTTATATAATTATTGCCTAACGTATAAAATTCTTGATATACTATACTTAGATATTATGCGTTTAAGAGAGTAGAAAATTGATTGTCGCCGAGGATTATAAAAAATTAATCGAAAAGTTGGTAACGGCAAATAAGAGGTTTTCAGGCAATGAGGACTTATTTGAGGATTTTTGTGCCGAAACTTTAAAGCGCTCTTTTAGTATTATCAAAAATATCAAAGACCCTCAAAAAATTAACAACTACTTAAACAAAGTAATATCTACCTCTATTATCCACGTTTTGCGCACATCGGGAAGATTAACAAAAGCAGCGGGCAGCTATCAAAAAATCATAACCGCTCCGATTGAAACAGGCGAAAATCCTTCTGACAACGGGATTTTAGAACTGCAAGACCCCGCGGTTAATTTCGTTGAAACAATTAGCGCACGCGAAACTCTCAAAGAAATTTATGACAAAGTGATTGAAATAGACAGCCAAGAACCAAATGAATATTATTACAAGATTTTTGAACTCAAATATCTAAAACACAAAAGACAAAAATTCATAGCGGATTTTTTAGGAATAAGCCAAGGTGAAGTCAGCAAAAGGCTTTTTCAGTTGACAAAAAAAATAAACTTGATTGTAAATACAGATTGAGGAATAAAATATGACTTTTAAGATAACTTACTTTGGGCATAGTGCTTTTGAAATAGAAACTCCTCAAGGCAGTATTCTGATTGACCCGTTTTTATCTCAGAACCCTCATTTTAAAGGTGATATAAGCAAAATCCGCCCTGTGGATATTTTGCTGACGCACGCACATTCAGACCATACAGGTGATGCTATTCCGATTGCAAAATCAACAGGTGCAACTATCACCGCCATATTTGAGCTGGCTTTGTACTGCCAAAAGAAAGGCGCGAACGTTAACCCTGTAAATACCGGCGGGACTTTGAACTTTGACTGGGGAACAGCCCTATTTTTACCTGCAAACCATTCAAGCAGCACGCCGGAAGGTGATTATGGCGGAATTGCAACAAGTATATTGCTTGAAATTCAAGGCAAAAAAATTTACCATGCCGGTGATACCGGACTTAGCGCCGAATTAAAAATGGTAGGAGAGCTTTTTGCTCCCGATATTTGTATGCTTCCTATCGGCGGACACTTTACATTGGGGCAAAAAGAAGCTTTGCAGGCTGCAAAATGGCTCAATGCAGGAGAAATAATCCCCATGCATTATGATACTTTTGCGCCCATAAAAACCGATGTTAATGACTTTAAATTCAAAATTGAAAGCGAAACCAATTCCAAATGCCGGATAATAAAACCTCACGAGAGTTTGACTTACTAAAAGATAAAAACATTTCATCAGGCGCTGCTTTTGTTATCAGAACAATGTTCAAGCTGCTTGATTCGCCTGCTGAAAAAGAAGAGCTTCTAAACGGATTATCCGATGATATGCTGGGGATTTATATTAATTCTTTGCGAAAACTCGGCTTCAAGATAAAATCACCCAACAAATCCTGCCGCGAATATTCCCTGCGGGAGCAAATCGACTTATTAAAAATCACTGTTGAAGATGTCAAATTTTTAATCGGGATTAAAGAAATAATAGCGAACTTCAGAGAATACAAGTCAATTTACCATTTCAATAATCTTGCAAAGAAAATAGCTGATATAAGCAGCCCTCAAACCAAAAACCTGCTTTATACAAAAGTCATTAACACGGAACCGTTCGGGCTTGAATTGCATCAAAAAATAGAAATGATTGAAGAATTTTTAAAGTCAAAATTTGTGCTTGAAGTTAATTATCTTTCACCAAATTCAGGGCATAAAAAATTTTTAGTTGAAGCAATTTCTATAAAACTTGAAAACGATAAACTTTACTTTTGGTGTTATAACATTGAATCCGAACAGATACAGTATTTGAGAACAGACAGAATTTTAGATATTAAGCAATCAGATATTAACTGCGGAAAGGAATATAAATTGCAAAGCGCTGTTTGTGAATTTTATAAAAAACAGGCTATTTTATTTACGGGAGTTAAAGGCAAAAAAATCACGGAAGAAACCCCGCAAAAAATAGTGGCGCAAATTGATTATGAAAATGAATTTCATTTTTTGCAGTATCTTTCCTCATTAGGTGATGATGTCAAAATTATTGCACCTGAAAATCTGGTAAACACCTATGCCAATATTTTAAAAGAAACAGGGGCGTTTTATGGTGAATAATTATAATCAAACTTCTTATAACGCGCTGTTATGTCTTGATTATATGCTTGAGCATCCTGACTTTGATATAGATGAGGTATCGGAATTTTTAGAAAAATCCAACGATGTTTTTTATTCTAAAGAAACGATTTTAAAATATATCAGAACATTTAAACTTTTCGGAATAGATATAAAACGTAAAAATGCTGAAAATAATTTCAATAAAAGCTATAAGCTTGTTGATTTCCCCGTCAAAATCCGCTTCAATAACGGTGAAGTCGATATTTTAGAAGATATTTTTACTACTCTTAAGAGTTTTTACTTTAGCCCGAATGATTATAATGTTGAGGAATTTGCTGACAGAATAAAGCTGTTTCTGGAGGCTGATAAATTGGTTTTTGAACCAAAAATGCAGCAAGCCCTAAGAGCAGATAATTTTAATAATGTATTGTTAGCTAAGCTCAAGGATTTGTGCAAAGCTAACCAAAGACTGTTTGTTACAAAATCTGATGGTACCCGGATGGAATTTGAACCTGTCGGACTTACGGTGCTGAAAAACCGTTTATACTGCGCAGGTATGTGTCTCAAAGAAAAATCAAATATGCTTATTGATATCTCTGACATAAAAAGCGTAGTACGTTTGCCTGTTAAAAACAAATTTTCCCAATATAAAGTTACGGTTGAATTTAAACTTTACGGAAAACTTGCAAACTCCTATACTCTTAAAAAAGGCGAAAAATTCCTTGAAAAAACACCTTCATATACTTCGGTTCAGGGGAAATTCAATGATAAAAAACTCTTTTTTAACAGAGTTTTAAGGTATGGCAAAAACTGTGAAATTATTTCACCCGATTTTTTAAGAAAAGATTTTTATTTGTATATTAAGAAAATTCAAAGTATGTATTAAAAAACTCGTAAAACACCTACTGT
The DNA here is from genome assembly GCA_028696075.1 of Candidatus Gastranaerophilales bacterium. Classification (NCBI taxonomy): domain Bacteria; kingdom Bacillati; phylum Candidatus Melainabacteria; order Candidatus Gastranaerophilales; species Candidatus Gastranaerophilales bacterium. Next base: position 54,989 of record JAQVHS010000002.1, on the reverse strand, counting down.
TTTCATCCCTGATTGCAATAAAATCAGGCAATTATTTAACATTGATTGTTTTTATTTTAATATAACTTGTTTAAGCATGGAGAAAAATAGAGAAGGATAAAAGATTTTTATCACAACTAATAAACTATTTTATTGTATTGCAATGAAATAAACTCCTTGCGAAATGAAAAGGAAACTGGTTTAACAGAGGGAAAAAGATGGAAATTTCAAAAGTATCTTTATCGTCAGATGAAATAGAATATCTTGAAGAACAAGAAAAGACCGCTCCTGCAAAATCTGCGGAAGAAAAAGTTTCTATTCATGAAGAACCTTCTAAAAAACCTGCCGCAACAGACCCTATCTCTATCCACGGAGATAGAAGTGCCGCTCCTGCGGAAGATTCTCTAAAGATAGCCAAGAAAAAAGAAGAAGCTAAAACAGAAGAAAAGAAGGAAGAAAAAAGCTGGTGGCAAAGAACAAAAGAGTTCTTTTTGGGTTCTTCCAAAAAGCCTGCCGCAACAGAAACCGAAAAACCAAAGACCGAAGAAAAACAAACAGAGAAGGGGTTTTGGAGCAATTTAAAAGATATACTATTCGGCAATAATACCAAAGCTGAAACTACCGGTATTTCTTCCGATAAAAGCGTTTCAAATGATTTAGCCGTCAAACCGGCCGTTGATTTAAACGAAATATCACAACTTAAAAATAAAGAAATCAGCAGCGAATTGGCAGCAAAGATAAAAGCAAGCGATAGTTTAACAGACGAACAAAAAGTTGAGTTAAGAAAAGAAATTATCGCGGAAATGACGGAAATGGGCATTAATGTCAACGAACTTACCGAAGAAAAATTCGACGCCTTCGTCAAAATAATGCAATTCCAAAATCTGGACCACAAAACCGTCAAAGGTCGCCGTGCAGACTTAAGAACTGAAGTAACAAGACAAAATTATAAACGATTTATCGCTAAGAACCCTAACCTGACAGAAGAACAGAAAAAACAGCTGGAACGTCAGTTTAGCATAGACGGCGCCTTGGAAAAAGTAGCTTTAAGAAGAGCAACTTTGCACTGCACCAACGAAGAAGCGGCAGAAGTTTATCTTCAAGCCTCAAAAGATACAGAAGAGCTAAGAAAAGCATCTATCGAAGCTTTGGCGGAAGAAATGCAAAAAGACAAAATAAGCGATGAAATGCGTGAAATATTTGTAACTTCAAGCGAAAAGACCAGTGAAGTCGTATTAGATTCTGTTGAAGTTTTTGCAAAAAGCGACAGATGCCCCGAAAGCTTTAAACAAAAACTCCTAAATAGCATTGCAGAAACAAGAGCCGCTATCAAAGCCAATTCTTCCGCATTGGTGCAAACACTAAGAGAAAGGGCAGAAGAAGACAAAATTCATTATGCGGAAGAATTAAGAAAAATAACAATAAAAAAAGAACAACAACAAGAAGAACGTAAAATTTCTAAAACTAATTTGGAAAATGCAAAATGGAAAATTTGGCTTGTAGCAAGAAAAATTTATGCCTTCATAAGTGAAATGACAAAAAAAATGGGGCAATCCTATGTATTAAAAGATGAAGATTTAAAGGCTCTTGCCCCTGAATTATTTGCCGAAAGGCAAAATGCACTATCATCCAAAGAGCTTGCCTATTGGGAAGATTATGATATTGCATCAAGCGGCAGGTTGCTTGATAATGATTTTGAAATAGCTGCAATTAATTTTTTCAGTGCCGCAACAACATCGGCAATATTTTCATAAACTAAACAAGCTCAATATGTTTAACATTTGATACTTTATCAAAGAACAACTTGCCTGTTGTTTCAAAAACATCAGCATCGCCCGTTGTTAAAAATTCAATGCTTCCTTTGCCCTGTAAAAGCAGTTTATTATCTTCGAGGTATTTTTTAGCATCATTTTTGATACAATCCGCAGGGTCAATAAAAAATTCATCCCTTAAACCTTCTTCTTTCATAACAGGAACTAAAAACGGATAATGTGTGCAGCCTAAAATCAACCTTTGAATATCCTTCGCAAGAAGTTGATTAAGGTATTGTTTCACTGTTTTTTTATTCTGTTCATCAAAAATCATGCCTGATTCAACTATACCGACTAACGGCGGACAGGCAAGGTCAAAGACTTCTTTGCCAAACACTTCAATCGCTGTTGGATAGGCTTTTGAATTAACGGTGGCCGACGTAGCCATAAGCCCTATTCTTTTATCGGGGAGCGTACTTATATATTCAGCCGTAGGCTTGATAAGCCCGAAGATTTTAAAGTCGTATTCGCCTTTCACCACATCAAGCGTGTTAGCTGATGAGGTGTTGCATGCCATCAAAACCAGCTTTACTTGTCTTTGCTTAAAATAATCAAGAATTTCTCTCGAAAATGCCGTGAGTTCTTCTTTTGTCTTTTCACCGTATGGGACGCGGGCTGTATCGCCTAAATAAATGTAATTTTCGTCAGGCAGAATTTCAACCATCTTCTTAAGAACACTTAAGCCGCCCACTCCGGAATCAAAAATCCCAATGCTCATTATCTATTTATCTTTCACTTTAAAATATTTAACTATACCTTCGGTAAGTGCCTTTGCCGTATCCTGCTGCCGCTTTTGCGCAAACAGCTGTTCTCTTTCCGCAGGGTTTGAAATAAATCCTACCTCGACTAAAATGGCAGGTGCTTTAGTATGATTTATAACATAAAAACAAGAATTAAATAAGCCCCTGTCATTTGCAGGAACAGCCTCGGCAAAAGCCTGATGTATAATACCTGCCGCTTCTTTACTGTCGGGCTTATACCAATGGGTTTCTATCCCGTTAATATGGCTTTTTTCCGAGGAATTGAGATGGATACTTATAAAAAAGTCCGCATTCTCATAGTTAGAAATAGCAACCCTGTCTTGCAGTGTAACAAACGTATCATCATCACGTGTCATAATGATTTTTGCTCCCTGATTTTGCAGATTTTGTGCAAGCATTTGGGATATGGACAACGCAGGAATTTTCTCATAACACTTACCTGCACACGCGCCGGCATCTTTGCCCCCATGTCCTGCATCAACAATGATAACTTTGCCGTCCAGCGGTTTGGGCGCCAAGGCAGGTGCTTTATTTTGAACAGGTTTGGGGCTTTCATAGGTTCCCGAGATTTTTAACGCGATTGTTTGGGCATCTCTTGTCATACCCGTATCGATTTTTAAGCTTTCTCTGACAGGAAACGTTAAGGTTGTTGAGTTAGCGCTGCCGTTAAGTTTTTGCACGGTAAAACCTTTAAACTGGTTTGACTTCGGACAATCAAACAAATTTTTATTGGTTTCATAATCCACATTCAACAAATCAATAATAAATTTGTTATAAGTACGTCTCAGCGAATGAATAGTGGGGTTATTAAATTTAAGCGTCATCATAGTATCATTGGAATTCGGCTGCTTAACCGTAATATTCTCAAGCTTAGACGGAGTATTGGCATCCAGCAAATCTTTGTTGTCTATATTGAGGACGTCCGCAAACAACACAGACTGCAAATCCGTTGATACAAAAGCCTTATAATTATCAGGTTTTGAGGTTGTAATAACTATTCTGAGTATGTCGCTTTCAAACTGTCCTACCTTGATTTTATCTCCGTTCTCAAGCTCATAATCACCATAAAAGGAGTTATCTTTTACAATGGCATTAGGAATGTCATAAACAAGTCTCATCGGATTAATCAGGATAAACGGGCGATTAAGCTTCAAAGTACCCACGCCGCTCACCAAAAGCTGTGATTTACGGTCGACAATATTAGTAAGAATATATTTAGAATACTTTGCCTTTTCTATAGGTATTTCAATTTTTTGCTGTTCGTACTCTTTTGGGAGGATATCGCTGTATATTACAGGGGTTTTATTATCAATAAATTCCACGTCTTTTAACCTGAATACCAAAGAGTTTTGAAACTTAAACAGCTTAATATCTTTGATAACTTTATCGTCATCTGTATAAAACACCACTCTTACAGTATCGGTGGAATTCTGGGCAATAATCACCCTTGAAATAGGTCCGGTCTCAAAATCCAATGTTTGCTTGGGAATACTCAAGACGGTATCTTTAATATCAATATAAGCTCTTTTGGGGTTTTGAAGGATATCAACTTTGTACTCGGCATCTCTTACGTCTTGATTAGAGTTTAAAAATATTAAGTTGGAAGAATCATCCACCAGAATATTAGTTATCTTTAAGTCCGCACAGAAAGATGGAGTCATAAAAGAAAATAATGCACACCAAACCAAGATTATGAATTTTATTAAACAATCTCTTCTCATAAGAAGATTTTACTACAAGCTTAGCTGAATATGAATTTCTTAAGAGTTCGTAACAAATTTATTTGTTGATTTGCGAAGCATTTCAGCAAGCGCTTTGGCACCTTCAAAATCCTGTTTAGCAAGTTTTTCGGCAGCTTTTTGCGCATCGTATTTGATAAACCTGTGCTCAAGCGAGAAGGAATTTTCTTTTTCTTCATCAGCATTGATGACCAGATAGCACGAGCGTTGGTCTTGGGTAAAAGGTCTGCCTACACTGCCGACATTGACGACGGTTTTATCCTCTATTTGATATCCCGCGGGAAAATGTGTATGTCCGCATAAAATCAGCGCCTCTTTTACTCCCTCTATCATAGGAATTATTTCTTTTATATCTTTGCCGGGTAAAATACTTTCGTCGTTTTTTCTCGGGGAGCCATGGACCAGAAGAATACTCGTTTTGCCAAGCATAACGCTCATGGTCTCAGGCAGCCCCGCTAAAAATTCTACGTTATCGGAGCGCAAAATCTTTCTGTCATAATCAAGCGCATTTTGCATAACAGAAGGCAGGCTTGCACCTTGAATAAGCATTAAGTCGGTATTTCCCTGAATAATTTTTGTATTGTATTCGTTTGATAAACCCCTGATAAAATCAATGGCTTCGTTGGGTTCGCCGCCAAAAAGCGCCAAATCTCCAAGCACAAAAATATTTTTAATTTCCTGCGCCCTGATATCTGCAAAAACCGCTTCCAGAGCCTCCATATTACCGTGAATATCAGAGATAACCGCTGCTAAAACCATAAAAAACCCTCCTGTTTTTTGTGGTAAGATTATAACATAAATACACTATTGACAGAGATTAGAATAAAATGATTACAAGAAGAACTACGAAAAAGATAAATATCGGCGGGGTTGAAATAGGGTCTGACGCTCCTGTCAGTGTCCAATCAATGTGCAACACCGATACAAGAGATGTTAAATCAACGGTAGAGCAGATTTCACGACTAGCGGAAGCAGGATGTGAGCTTGTAAGAGTGGCGGTACTTGATAAGCAGGCAGCAGAAGCCATCGGAGAAATAAAAAAACATATAAAAATCCCTCTGATTGCTGATATACATTTTGACTACAGACTTGCCACAGAAGCCATAAATCAGGGAGTAGACGCATTGCGGCTTAACCCCGGAAACATAGGGCGCAGAGAATTTGTCGAAAAAGTCGTCAATCTTGCAAAAGAAAGACAAACCCCCATCAGGATAGGCGTAAATTCAGGCTCGTTAGAGAAAGAGTTTCAAGCGTTGAATTTGCCGCTATATGAAAAAATGGTTTTGAGCGCAAAAAAACACATACAAATCCTTGAGGATTTAGATTTTGACCTGATAAAAGTTTCGCTAAAATCCTCAAACGTAGTAACGATGATAAAAGCTTACGAACTCCTTGCGCAAGAGATAGATTATCCGCTGCATTTAGGTGTAACAGAAGCCGGTACAATAAAAGGCGGGCTTATAAAATCAGCGGTCGGCATAGGAACACTCTTATATCAGGGCATAGGCGATACTATAAGAGTTTCGCTTACAGATAAGCCCGAAGAAGAAGTCTACGCAGGGTTTGAAATCCTAAAATCTCTGGGTTTGCGCAAAAAAGGGATTAACTTTGTCAGCTGCCCGACCTGCGGAAGGTGTCAATATGACCTCATAACTCTTGCAAAAACGGTAGAAGATAAATTCAAGCACACGGAAAAAACCTTTACACTGGCAATTATGGGCTGCCCCGTGAACGGACCGGGAGAAGCCAAACATGCTGATATAGGAGTAGCCGGCGGAGCGGGGTTTGCGTATATTTTTAAAAAAGGCGAGGTAATAGCGCAAGTTCAGGAAAATGAAATTTTAAACATTCTTGAAAAAGAAATCGAAAAATTATAAACTTAAACAAAAAAGGGGGAAACAATGCACAAAATAACTTCTACAGTATTAATAGCCGTTTTTGCAATACTTTTAAGCGCCTATGCTTTCCCTGAAAAACTCCCTGAAGCCTACGACTTAAACAGATTTCAACTGGAAAAAATTAAATTTCAAAATACAACCATAGCCCAATTCCAACAAATTGCACCAAAATACCCGACCCCCGAATACGAAGGTATATATGCGATTTTTAAAGAAAAAGACTTGGACACAACTTATAAATCAGTGAGAATAGGCTTTAAGGACAATTATTTAGACTGGATTGAGTTTGATTTTGCCGTACCTCAAACTTACTCTAAATTCATAAAAACTTACGGCAAACCGCTAAGTGTCAATACTGAATACAGCAAGAAGTACAATTACCACGACTACAATTTTTATAATATAGTAACGGACAAAAATAACGTCAGTGTTTTCAGCATAACTCTCTACGGAACTTCCGATTACAATTCCAGTATAGGCGCCGTAATAAATAAACTGCCTGACTATAAATCATTCAATTTTATAAATGAATTCATTCCGGGGAAATATCTTGAAAATGACTTTAAGGCATCATACTCCAAATTTCAGCCGACAAATGCCTCTGTCAAAACCGATAAAACAGAATACAAAATCCCGCCTGAATATATGGTTGCGCACCCGTTATATAAAAGCGCATCTTTGGTATTTCATAACGGGATATTGAATTTCATCAACTTAGAACCCAAAAACCTTAGTATTACAGAACTCAAAACCATTTACGGCAACGGGAAGCTCGTTCGCAGCAGCAATCCTAATATAGTATTTTTTGAATATCCGAATTTTGTCGCGACTCTAAACCAAAAATCCACTATGATAACAAACATCGGTATAATCGGGGCTAATTAGCTTAATATCTTCACCTTTCACCTGTTAAAACCCCTAACCGGACGCTTTCTTTTCCAGAAAAAAAGCTTTCTTTTGGTGATATTCGCTGTTATTTTCATCTTTATCTATAGCAATATCAATTTTTTCAATCGCACCGTTAACATCCTTGTCTGCAAACAAAACATCAGAGTACAGCGCATTGATTTTCGCATCATTAACTTTTAACTTATTAGCCGCCCTGATTGAGCGCAGGGCATTTCTAACGTCATTTAGCCGCTCAAGATAAAGTTTTGCAAGCTCATAATGAGGTTTATAATCATGATTGTTATATTCAAAAGCTAATTTATAGTATTCTATTGCCTTTTCATAGTTACCTGTTTGAGCATAACAGTTTGCAATATTTATAAAATTATTCGTAAATCTTTTGGACTTTGAAAAAAGCTCAAGAAACGCTTTAATAGCATTATCCCAGTCTTCGCAAGCTTCATAAACAAGCGCCAGCTGCAAAAGCGCATCCAAAAATCCGGAATCCTCCTCCAAAATTCCTGCAAAAATAGCTTTTGCCTTATCGTACTGTCCATTACCCAGGTATGAAATTCCAAGATAATATTTTGCCAAAATATCATTACTTTGCAAAAGCAGAGCCTTTTTCAAATTATTTATGGATTTAGGGTATTTAGCAACTTTCTGATAAAAAATGCCTGAAGAAATCAACAATGTATAGTCGTGAGGGTTGTATGATTTTGCAATTTTATAGCTGCGCAAAGCATTCCTTATTTGCCCCAAGTCATAGTAGCACTCCGCAAGATTTACCAAAAAATCAACCCTGTATGGTTCTAAACGATGTGCATTAAGCGCACAGTTAAGCGCATCTTGAAACTTTTCGGTTTTGGTATAGCTCAAAGACAAATAATAAAAAGCCATAGAATGCTTAGGTTCCAGCTTTACCGCAAAAAGAAATTCATCTATAGCTTCTTTAAGTTTATTTTGCTCATACAGAACAACCCCAAGCAAAAATCTTGCATTAACATTCAGAGGCATTACCTTTATAGCTTTTTTAAACTGCTCTTGTGCTTTTTGTTTTTGATTTAAACGGGCAAGAACTATCCCCCAGTTTGTATAAATTTCAGGGTCGTCAGGTGATAATCGGATAGCATTATCATAAGCTTCCTGAGCTTCATCAATACGGTTCAATTCTACCAAAGCCGCTCCTTTTAAAGAAAAAGCCCGTGTATAAAGCTTATCTATTCTTAAAGCTTCGTCAAATTTATCCAACGCTTCTTCAAACCGCTTTAATTTTGCCAGCGCTATTCCCCAGTTCAGGTAGCTTTCCGCATCGGAATATGCCATAGAAGCAGACATTTCAAACTTTTCTATAGCTTCATTAATACTTCCCGAAAGAGCAAGGTTCATTCCCCAGTTCAAGTATGCCTTAGACGGCATAAAAACAGCATTGGTATTAACCTTGTAGTCATTTACAAAGTTATCGAGGTTTTTTATCTTTGCTAAAAATTCCGTAAAAAATTTCTTCATAACATCACTATTTTAGCACAAAATTCGATAATTTTTGTCTAGAAAAATAAGGCATTTTAATCTTGTGCTGCATATAGCTAAACAAATAGAATAAGCTTTGGCAAAACAGTCTTGTCATTTCAAAATGTATTAACGGAACAAAATTTTTGTTCTATACTATTGTTATAGTTTTTATTTAAAGAAGGCAGTATTATGACAGAAGTAGAGAAAAAAGATTATAAAACAAGCTTAAATTTACCGCAAACAGACCTTCCGATGCGTGCCAACGCTAACGTCAGAGAAGTCGAAATCCAATCGTTTTGGGAAGAAAACAAAATATATGAAAAAAACATAGCCCAAAGAAATAAATCAAAAGCCTTTATTCTGCACGATGGACCGCCATATTTAAGTTCTGATAAAATTCACATCGGTACAGCTTTAAATAAAATTTTAAAAGATATTTTAATAAAGTATAAATCACTTTCGGGCTACTACGCACCCTACATCCCCGGGTACGATGCGCACGGTCTTCCTATAGAAAATGCCGTTGTAAAATCAATCAAAGGCGGAAGAGAAGCCCTTACGCAAAGTGAGCTTCGCAAACTGTGCAGAGAATTTGCGGCTAAAAACTTAAAAGGTCAGGAAGCAAACTTCAGGCGTTTAGGCGTATGGGGGGATTGGGAACACCCTTATTTAACAATCGCACCTGATTTTGAAGCGGAACAGGTAAGAGTTTTCGGGCAAATGTACGAAAACGGCTACATTTACAAAGGGTTAAAGCCCGTATATTGGTGCGCGGATTGCGAAACAGCGCTTGCAGAAGCGGAAGTTGAATACGATGACCATACTTCTTCAAGCATATTCGTAAAATTCCGTTTTGTTCAGAATGATGAAAAAACAGCTTACTCAAAAGCAGGCATATCAAGCGACCTGCCATTGTATGCAGTAATCTGGACTACAACCCCTTGGACAATTCCCGCCAATTTAGCTATTTCTCTAAATTCAAGATTTGAATACAGCTTTGTAAAACACAACAACGAAGTTTATGTAATAGCAACAGACCTTTTGGGCGATTTCCTTAAAGACACCGAAATAGAAGAAGAAAACATAACTATTTTAGGAACCTGCACAGGTCAAGACCTTGAAAAGTTAAATACAAAGCACCCTCTATATGACAGAAGCAGTTTAATAATCCTGGGCGACCACGTTACCTTGGAAGCCGGTACAGGCTGTGTTCATACAGCACCGGGGCATGGGCTTGAAGACTATGAAGTAGCCCAAAGATACAAAATCCCTGTCTTATCTCCGCTTGATAACAAAGGAGTCTTTACGGCAGAAGCAGGTGAATTTGAAGGGCTAAAATATACAGAAGGCAACAAAAAAGTAATAGAGCGCCTAAAAGAAGAAAACGCACTTATTACTGAGAGAAAAATCACACACAGCTATCCTCATTGCTGGCGCTGCAAAAAGCCTGTTATTTACAGGGCTACAGCCCAGTGGTTTGTAGATGTAGGCGCTTTTCGCGATAAAGCAATGGCGGAAATAAAAAAAGTAAAATGGATACCCAAAAGCGGCGAGCAAAGAATAGGTAACATGGTAGAAAACCGTTCTGACTGGTGTATTTCAAGGCAAAGAGCGTGGGGAGTACCCATCCCTGTTTTCTACTGTGAGGACTGCGGCGAAGCTATCGTTACCTCTGAAACTATTAAAAAAACAGCGGATTTATTTACGGTAAAAAGCTCTGATGCATGGTGCGAAAATTCTGCCGCTGATATTTTAGGAGCAGACTTCGTATGCCCTAAATGCCAAAGCAAAAGCCTTACCAAAGAAACAGACATTATGGATGTTTGGTTTGACAGCGGAGTTACACACAAAGCGGTTGTTGATGCCAGAAAAGACGAGCTTTTAGGCGCGCCCGCCGATATGTATCTGGAAGGTTCAGACCAGCATAGAGGCTGGTTCCAGTCTTCGCTTTTAACAAGTGTCGCAACCAAAGGCGAAGCTCCTTATAAAGAAGTCCTAACCCATGGTTTCGTGCTTGACGGCGAAGGGCGCAAAATGAGTAAAAGTTTGGGAAATTTTGTAGAACCCCAAAAAGTCATTAACGTCTTTGGTACGGATGTCTTAAGGCTTTGGGCTGCAAGTGTTGATTATAGAAACGACGTTAAAATCGGCGATAATATTATTAAACAGCTTGTTGAAGTCTTTAAAAAAGTAAGAAATACATCAAGATTTCTACTCGGAAACCTATACGACTTTGACCCGGCAAAAGACTACGTACAATATGAAGATTTAAAAGAAATCGACAAGTTTGCCTTGCATAAACTTCAGGTTCTAATCCAAAACGTAACGCAATCATTTAACGATTATGAATTTTATAAATATTTTCAATTCCTGCAAAACTTTGCGGCAGTGGATTTGAGCGCTTTTTACCTTGATATTGTAAAAGACAGATTATATACCGCAGGTAAAAAATCACTTTCAAGGCGCGCTACTCAAACCGTTCTGTATGAAATTATGCAAGCCTTAATCAGAATGCTTGTGCCGGTAACCCCTCACCAAGCGGAAGATATTTGGAGTTTTGTACCTGAAAATCAAAGACAAGGGCTAACGAGTATTCTGCTCTCTGACTGGTGTCAAGGCAGCGAACAATGGCTTAACAATGAACTTGACGACAAATGGAGCAGTATATTAAAAGTCAGAGAAATTACAAACAAAGCAATTGAGCCTTTAAGAGCGGACAAAAAAGCGGGCAGTTCGCTTGAAGTTGCAGTATATGTAAACACCTCTAACCAGTCCATCAAAAACTACCTTGAAAGTGAAAAAGACGAACTTTCAAGCATCTTTATTACTTCACAGGTATTTTTAACCACTCCCCGGGATGTTGAGGTTCTAAGTTCTTATGAAGAAGATGAAATCAAGATAGACGTGACAAAAGCTCAAGGCGAAAAATGCGAACGTTGTTGGAAATATAGGGAACTAAACCAAAATGTTTATCATCCTACACTTTGCAATGATTGTATTGAGGCAATTTCGGGTTAAAATATTATTGTCATGAAAAAATCAATTCTAATAATATCCATGTTAATGGTGTGGTTTGCTACGCCGCTTGTATCAGCGCAGGAAGCGGAAAAATCTGCGAAAATTCCTGTTGAAGAAATAACTGTCTATGATGAAACCGCAGAAGAAGCAGAAACTGAACCTATAGATGAGATTTTGTTTGATACCTCCAATAAAAACAGGTACAAACTCCATAAGCCCAAAAATATTAAAGGCGAAAATAACGCCAAAAAATCTGCTGACAGCTCAAACCAATTTAATATGAAAAAAGAATTTAAAAATACAAATACAAAAATCGAAAGCTCTCACAAGCCCATAACAAAAAATCAGTCAGAAAGCAGCCTGCTTCTTTCAAATACACTTGTACAATCAAAGTACGGATTGATTAACATAGGTTCTGCGTTAAATGCAAAGCAGAAAAATGCTTACGAAAGTAATTCTTCGTTGGGTATTTTTAGCGAATACAAATTCAAACGCTATCAGTTAAAAGGGCAGATAAATAATAACAACCAATTCGACGGGACAGCAGTTACAAGAACCTCACCAACCTATACTGTCGGGGGGAAAGTAGGTATTACAAAAGATATTTATGTAGGTACTTCTTTTACCCAAAAGCTTGAACAAAGCTGGAATGAAAATAAAGTTTCTATTGAATATGCGCCAACCAATAAACGTTTCTCACTGGGTGTGGATGCATCGCTTGTGGAAGAAGCTGACAAAAAAAATCCGCGCAGTAAATTCGGCTTCTATACAAGATTCGATTTATAAACGAATTTTATTAAAATACTTGCCATGCCTGAATTTTAGAGTATAATAATTCTGTTACATTTACTGGAAGGAGTTTTCCATGAATAAAGAAGAATTAGTACAAGAAATTTCAAAAAAAGCAAAATGTACTCAAAAAGAAGCCGCTGAAGTATTAGGCGCTTTCGTAGAAACAGTTCAAAAATCTGTATCTAAAGGTAAAAAAGTTACTTTAGTAGGATTCGGAACTTTTGAAGCTCGCAAAAGAGCTGCTAGAAAAGGCAGAAATCCTCAAACAGGCAAAGAAATCAAAATCGCTGCTAAAACAGTTCCGGCTTTCTCTGCAGGTAAAAAATTCAAAGAATTGGTAAATAAATAGAAATATTTATATACTTATAAATAAAAAGGAGTTTCCCTCAAAGAGAAGCTCCTTTTTTATATATGATTAAAAACCTACCTTACCAACTGTAAATTAGCCGTAGACCTGCCTGAAGACGAAGGTCTTAAATCCCTTAACCTTGTTTGTACAAATTCTCTCTGACCTGAAAACGGCTTTAATTTCAAGTATTTTTTATAATATTTCCGCGCTTCAAAATTAACACCCGCTTTATCATAAGCAATCGCCATACCCAAATATGCTTTGTAGAATTCAGGATTAATGGAAATAAGCTTTTTATAAGCTTCTATAGCCTTTTTATACTCTTTCATTTTTACATATAAATTGCCTAAATTATTATAAGCCTTTATATAGGACGGGCGCTCCTCAATAATCTTGGAATAAATCATACTTGCCATTTCAAACTCTTCAATAGCTTCATGTGATTGCCCCAAGGCATAAACAGCTTCATAATACTGCGGCGAAAGCTTAATCGCCTTGATAAAACATTTGATAGAACTGACATAGTTCTCAAGCTCATATTCCAAACAACCCATTTGATAATAAACTTTTTTATCGAAAGGAGTTAAGCGGCGCAATCTATTGCAATATTTCAACGCTTCTTCTTGCTCCTGTGCTTTTTGACAGCAAAAAATTAATCCGTTCAATGCATCAATATTTTCAGGCTCTACCTGCAGCGCTCTTTTATATTCATTGACAGATTCAATAAATCTTTCATTAATACGCAGCGCATACGCTCTTACGCAGCACTCATAAGCCTCATTAGTTTTAGGCTTATTAATTTTATTATTCAGTTTATCAAGCTTCTCTTTAGAAGATTCATAAATCAGCATATCTCTCCCCTTAATCCCGCAAACAACAATGCCTACTATTATATTTTAAGGGTTTGAGCGTATGAATAAATCAACCTTTTGGATTAAAGAAACTAGTCCAAAAGGTCAATTAATAAAACCAGCCTGATTATTTGACTATAATCGTTTTTCTACTTCCAGCAACGCCTCGTTGCCGACCATTTGTTCAAGAACAACCCGTTTCATAAGAAATTCCTGCCGCAATTTATATTGATTGTCCAATGCTTCACGATAAAAAGAATCCGCTAATTCTATGTTAGAAGAGTTTTTTCTGTTCATTTCTTCGTATTTTTTTTGCGCTTTGTCTGATAATTTAACAGAGTAATCATACTCCCTGTAAGCATTAATGTAACCAAAATAATTGTAAATCAAATCCTGCTGCAAATTATCCACCGCTTTAGCCAGAATAATCAAGTCAGCATCGTTAACTTTAGATAATTTAGCGTTAATATCGTCGCTTAAAACCGTTCCCAATAATCCACCGCCTATGATTGAACTTGCACTGAGTGCAGGGTTCATAGCCGCCTGCCCAACCATTGGCATAACACCGGCGATAGGCGCCAGAACTTTTTTAATGCCCGATTTTTTGACCTCTTCGCCGTTAGGATTTGATAGTTTCATAATTGCATAACGGATAGTTTCACTGCGCTCAACGGCATTAACCCACAATATGTTTAAATCCGCCAGAACTTCGGGTCTTTGTTTTTCCAGCTCTTTTTCAATTTCAACGGCAATCGCTCTGTTTTCTTTATCAAAAATACGCTTCTGCTGTTTTTTTTCTTGAGAAATAATATTGTTTACTTCTTCCTTTGTAAAATAAGGTTCAAAAGTGGTTTCTTTAACCCCAAATCTTCCCATCGGCTGTTTTAATACATTAGAAGCAGCCGCAAACGAACTCTCCGCTTGCAAAAATAAAACAAATATTAAAATAATCCAAAAAATCTTTTGCATAGTTACTTACTCACCATTTTAATGTTAGCTAAATTTAAACTATTCAGAGCCTCTTCCCCCGCAAAACGCTCAAGCTCTATTCTTGCCAGTTTAATTTGATTTTTAAGCCTTACTTCCTCTAAAAGCTGTTTATCAAGCATCATTTGAGCCAAAATAGTATTAGATTCACTTTTTTCTGCAGCTGCTTTATTGTAATTTTTGCGATAAAGCGCTATTTTAGCACGGCAATCTTTAAGCGCTTCAATTGAGCCTTTATAATTATAATAATTTTTAATCAAGCGGTTTTGCAAATCCTCAACCAAACCGGCAAGCTGGATAAGCTCCGTATCTGAAATAGGAGCAGAACCTATCCCGTAGCCAAGTTTGTTTTTTGTCGCCTGAGTAGCAAGCGAAGCACCCGCAAGCGTAGAAGTAGCAAGATATGCGTCCATTCCGAAAACGTACGGCAATATAGCTGCACCATTAATTAATGTAGCAAGAGTTCTCGCCATTTTAGAAGAGTGCTTTTTGCGCTGTTCGGGGTTCATATCTATCTTGTTAATGGCGAATTTAATAACGCTGTTGCGCTCAACTGTAGCGTTCCAAAGGTTTGTAATATCTTCTACATCCTGCTTTTTTTGAATTTCAAAAGCCTGCTTTTGAGCTTCAATGGTTTTTTCATTCACTTCAGCTGTTATATCTTTGATATCATCAGTTTTCTTTACCTGAAGTTTTTCGGTTTCTTTAATCTGCAAATCAACTTCTTCAAGCTCCTGTTCTTGAACTTCTTTCTTTTTAAATAAAGAAAAAGCATTTGCACTGGGTATCACCGTAAAAGAAGTAAGAAAAACCAATAATATATAACAAACAATTACTTTTTTCATAGTAAACAAATTATCCCTATAAACGATACATTACATGTTAGCACAAATTTAAAAGCATACCCACAAAAAGCAAAGGCTTATTTCTTTAACAATTTTATACTTCTTTGTGCTTGTTCAAGCAGCCCAAGATAAAAATTTAACTCAATTTCATTGGCATTGTTTATAATTTTTATAATTTTTGTCTTTAACGGGTTTGCATGAACTTCAAAATCAAATTCATAACCAACTTCATTTAAGTTTATAT
This sequence comes from Candidatus Gastranaerophilales bacterium, assembly GCA_028696075.1. Lineage (NCBI taxonomy): Bacteria > Bacillati > Candidatus Melainabacteria > Candidatus Gastranaerophilales > Candidatus Gastranaerophilales bacterium. Next base: position 39,315 of record JAQVHS010000002.1, on the reverse strand, counting down.
CAAGGCTTTTAAAAATTTTCACCAAATTTTCAAATGTTGGCAAATATTTGCCCATCTCAATTCTTGAAATATGTTTTTCATGCATATCAACCATTTCGGCAAGTTGAGCTTGCGTAAAACCTTTTATTCTTCGCACTTCTTTTATTTTTTTACCGACAAAACTTTTATTCATATTTAAAATCCCACAAATATGTTACCTTTATAATGAATAAATCTCATCCCGGTGTAAACTCTATAAGCGTTTATATTATAGACTAATTAAAGTAACGTTATTGTTAATATTTCTTAATAAAAACAGCGTAAATACGCAATTTTTCTTTAAATATTTTTTTCATTAGAACATAGCAAAAAACTTAAAAGAGAAATAAAAACGTTACAAATTGAGGCACAAAATTAGGAGGAAAAAATTATGTCAGATTTAACAGTAGGTCAAGTAAACAACAAAGGACTTGTAGGCAGTGTAAAAGATGTGGCAGCAGCCATTTGGAAAGCACAAAAAGAAACCCTCGGAAACATTGGGACGGGGATAGTAAATACGACCCCTCTCTTAAGAATGTTTGTTTTTGAGGAATCAATAGGAACTGCACTTGTAAATGGACACAAACAAAGCGTAAAAGACATTACATATGGTGCATATAACCCTGACATTCCATCGCTACCTTACGAAATAAGTGCCCATAGAGCGCTCCGAAAGGCAATTATCGGCTCAGAAGAGCCTATTGGTCTTGCAAAAGGGATTGAAAGCAAATTAAAAGACAAAGGAATCGTTACATATTAATATAATATTATTAGCAAATATTGAAAGAGGTGGAAAAAACAATAATTTTTCCACCTCTTTTCAATTAATTTAAAATTAGAAGAATAATCCGCCTTCTCTTGCTGCATCAGCAAGGGCTTTAACTCTTCCGTGGTATACAAATCCGCCGCGGTCGAATACTGCACATTCAACGCCTTTTTCTTTGGCTCTTTTGGCGACCAATTCACCAACCGCTTTAGCAGCTTCAACATTACCGCCGTTTTTATCGAATTTACCTTTCAATTCAGGATCTAAAGTACTCGCGCTTGCCAATGTAACTTTAGCTACATCATCAATCAGCTGGGCATAAATATGCTTGCCGCTTTTGTAAACGGCTAATCTTGGTCTTTCTGCGCAACCTTCAAGCTTCACTCTGATTCTTTTGTGTACTCTTCTTGCTTGTTCTTTTGCATTTTTCTTTTTAATCATTTCATTCACCTAAGCTTTCTTTTTTCTTAATTTCACAAGGGACTTACCTGTACTATACAGCACCCAAGTGGCTCTTTGTGGGCTACTACCTATTGGCTCAAATTATCGGTCAGCCTACCGAAAATCCGCTATCTTGTATTTTCGGGTCGTCGGAAAACTCTTCATTTACCTCCGACTTACGGGCTGGGTTCGGCTTTCGCCTCACTCGGCGCCCTACCGAAAATCCGCTGTCTTGTATTTTCGGGTCGTCGGAAAACTCTTCGTTTACCTCCGACTTACGGGCTGGGTTCGGCTTTCGCCTCACTCGGCGCCCTACCGAAAATCCGCTGTCTTGTATTTTCGGGTCGTCGGAAAACTCTTCGTTTACCTCCGACTTACGGGCTGGGTTCG